>DLQW01000089.1 GCA_002474405.1 Christensenella sp. UBA7597
CTGCCTCCCGTAGGAGTCTGGACCGTATCTCAGTTCCAATGTGGCCGATCACCCTCTCAGGTCGGCTACCCATCGTCGGCTTGGTGGGCCGTTACCTCACCAACTACCTAATGGGACGCGAACTCATCTATGTCCGATAATTCTTTTACCCCTGATGGATGCCCATCCGTGGTCTTATGCGGTATTAGCGTCGATTTCTCAACGTTATCCCCCTGACATAGGCAGATTGTTCACGCGTTACTCACCCGTCCGCCACTCGGGTATTGCTACCCTCGTTCGACTTGCATGTGTTAAGCATGCCGCCAGCGTTCATCCTGAGCCAGAATCAAACTCTTAAGTTTAATTGTTTAAAGTTGTTGCTTGTCCTCGTTTCCTCGGGCAAGTTCCAACGGCTCTAACTTTGTTTCGTTATCTTTTGCTGACTTGCTTCAAAGTACGCTTCGATTTCACTTGCCCCCGAAAGAACAAGTTATCAAAGTCTGTTTTCTTTGAAATTAACGGAAATTTTTTCTTTGTTGTTTTGCTTGTCAAAAATTTCTCATTTCTTTCTTATTCTATTTTTAATCTGCTTGTTTCACAGGCGCTCTGCCTGCGGTTGACGTCCTCTCGTTCGTCAGCTTGACTATAATACCACACTTATATACCCCTTGTCAACTGTTTTTTCGCACTTTTTCGAATTTTTTTTAATTTTTTTTGTTTTTTTCTTTTTTCCACTTTTTTCTCCTTTTTTACGCCTTTCAGACGAATCCGCGTTCTTAGCTGTTCCGGACAAAACTTTCTTGACATCCGCGTGCCGTCCGTGATATAATGATTGTAATAACACGCGGCGCGTACGTGCATACGCATACACGCACATGCGCGCGCGTAGATAAGCAACCATATATCATCAAACGGAGATTTTCATGAAAACTTTACGAATTTTATTTACCGTACTTTCCGCGGCGTGTATTGCGGCGTTTCTTCCCGTCGGTTCGCTTGCGGGCTGGGGCTATGCGGCGATTTGCGCGGCGGGCGCGTTTTGTTTCTTCGCTCTGATGCTGTTATGCAAACAGAGCCAGAACAACGCCGAACGCACGCCGACGGCGCTGCCGGAGGAAAACCGAAACGAAAAAGAAGCGGAAACGAAGAAAAACGACGGTAAATAAAACCGCCGTTTTTTCTTTATCCGTACAAAAGCAAAAAGCCGACCGCACACGGGTGCAGCCGGCTTTGTTGTATTCCGTAATTTTTCGTAAGCGCAAACGCCCGAAGAGAAAGTTATCTCTTGGAGAACTGCGGTGCGCGACGAGCCTTTTTGAGACCGTACTTCTTTCTTTCCTTCGCGCGGGGATCGCGGGTTAAGAAACCTGCTTTCTTCAGCGCGGGACGGCTGTTTTCTTCCGCTTCGAGAAGCGCTCTCGCCACGCCGAGACGGATAGCGCCCGCCTGACCGGTGTAGCCGCCGCCGATAACGTTTACGATAACGTCGTACTTGCCTTCCGCTTCAAGAAGAACAAGAGGCTGCTTTACGATATACTGAAGCGTGCCCTGAGGGAAATAATCCTCGAACGTACGATCGTTGATGGTGATGGTGCCGGTGCCGGCAGGAATGAGACGCACACGAGCGATCGCCTTTTTTCTTCTGCCCGTTCCCCAGAACTGAATCTTCTTTTTCACATTCGCTTTTGCCATTATCGTCTCTCCTTAATCAACTTTGAGTACTTCGGGTTTCTGAGCCTCGTGATTGTGAGCTTCGCCCTTGTATACTCTGAGTTTTTTAATCATGGCTCTTCCCAGACTGTTCTTGGGAAGCATACCGCGTACGGCTTCGTAAACGGCAAGATCGCTTTTTTCTTCCATCATCTTTTTATAAGGAATTTCTTTCAAGCCGCCGATATAACCGGTGTGGTATCTGTAAAATTTGTCTTCCGCTTTCTTTCCCGTCAAGGTAGCCTTGTCGGTATTGATAACGATAACGAAATCGCCCGTATCCACGTGCGGGGTGTAAGTGGGCTTATGCTTGCCGCGCAGAATGAAAGCCACGCGGGACGCCAGACGACCGAGCGGAACCCCCGCGGCGTCAACGACATACCACTTTCTTTCAACCGTCTGGGCATTTGCCATATAGGTCTTCATATCGTATTACTCCTTATTCGTGTGTATTCTTTGTTTAAAGTTTCAAAGCTACGTTTGCAGCCACTTTTCTTTAACGGGGAAAACCGTGCCGCAAACATGCTGTTTTCAACTTGCCTACTAATTATATTATGATTAACGGAATCCGTCAAGCTGTTTTGCCTCGTGTTTTTCAACTTTTTTTATTTTTTTCAAAAGTTTTTCGCTTTTACGCCGATTTTAACGGATTTTTACCGTTTTTTTCCGCTTCCGGCGCAACCCCGTATCCGCAGGCAAAAAAACAGCGCCGCTTAAAAAAGCAAAATCTTCAGCCCGATCACGATAAGCACCGCGCCGCCGAAAATTTCCGCCTTGTCCGCCAGCTTGTTTCCGATCAGCCGCCCTATCTTTGCTGCGACGACGCTGAGCAGAAACGTGGTGCAGCCGATGATCGTTACCGACCAGCCGATCGCGGGGACAAGCCCCTCGCTCATCGCCGCCATTTTCAGCGAAATTCCCACGGCGAGCGCGTCCACGGACGTGGCGAACGCCTGCACGACCATTTCGCCGAACGAAAGACTTTTATCCTCCGCTTCCGCGGTTTCCCCCGCTTCGCGCGCTTTCCGCGCGGCTCTGCGTTCCTTTACGCTGTCGACAATCATTTTGCCGCCGATAAACGCGAGAAGCACGAACGCCACGCTTTTCGACGCCTTTTCAAACGTACTCCTGAACGTTTCGGAAGAAGAAACGAGATCGGTGAGATAATACCCGACGAGCGGCATCAACGCCTGAAACACGCCGAAGAGCAGCGCGGGCACAAGCGCCTTTTTCCCACCCATCTTCGAATCCGTCATGCCGTTCGTCATGCTTACGGCGACGGCGTCCATCGAAAGCGCCACGCCAAGCAGTAAAATATCGAAAATATTCATTCTTTTTTTCCTCGCCCGTTACTTCCACGGGCAAAAATACAAAAAATTCCGACGTACCCCGCCGCTTCGCCGCGGGCACCCCGCAAAGGAAAGCAAGCAAGGGCTTTATCGTAACACAAATCGGTTATTTTGTCAACCTCTTTTATCGGCTTTCCGGAAAAATGCCCGTTTTGCGCCGTTTTCTTTCAATTTTCGCTTTACATCCGCTTTTTTCTCGCGTGCGCGCGTATACAATTATAGTTTGCGGACAATCAACTTTAAAAAAACGTTCCGCCGGAAAACAAATCGCGGCGCCGAACTCTGCGCGATTTTATCTTGCGGGCAAAAAACGCTTTACTTGAAAGCGCCCGCATGATATAATGATTGCAATCGAAACAATATGGAGAAAAATAAAATGCCGTATACGGTAATCTTAAAGAAAACGGAAGAAAAACGCATCGTTGCGGGGCACGCCTGGGTGTACGCCAACGAAGTGCAGCGCATCGAAGGAAAAGACAAAAACGGCTCGCTCGCCACGGTGCTTTCTGCCGACGGGAAATTTATAGGCAAAGGTTATATCAACCACGCTTCGAAAATTCTCGTACGAATTTTTATCCGCGGAAACGAGGAGGACGGCGAAGAACTGTACCGCCGCCGCATTTCCGCCGCCTGGGAAAGCCGCAAAAAACTCGGATACGAAAACTGCTGCCGCGTAGTGTTTGCCGAAGCGGACGATCTGCCCGCGCTTATTGTGGATAAATACGCCGACATTCTTGTGATTCAGTGCCTTTCGCTGGGGATTTATCAGCGCAAAGCGCTCATCGTGAAAGTGCTTGCCGAACTCTTTGCGCCGAAAGGCATTTACGAACGTTCCGACGTTGCCGTGCGCGAAAAGGAAGGGCTGCCGCAGGAAAAAGGCGTATTGTACGGCGAAGTTCCGGACGAGGTAATCATCGAAGAAAACGGCTTGAAAATGAGCGTGGACGTGAAAAACGGGCAGAAAACGGGGTATTTCCTCGACCAGAAAGAAAACCGTTTCGCCTGCCGCCGCTACGCCGCGGGCGGGCGCGTGCTGGATTGCTTCTGCAACGGCGGCGGTTTTTCGATGAACGCGGCAACCGCGGCAAGCGAAGTGATTTCGGCGGATATTTCCGCCCTCGCGTTGCAGACGGTGAAGCGGAACGCGGAACTGAACGGCTTCGAAAACGTAAAAACGGTGCAGGCGGACGTGTTCGAATTGCTGCGGGAATATAAAAAGTCGGGCGAGAAATTCGACCTCGTGATTCTCGATCCCCCCGCGTTCTGCAAAAGCGCGGCGGAAATCAAAGACGCGTATCGCGGCTATAAAGACGTGAATCTTACGGCGATGAAGCTGGTGAAAAGCGGCGGCTATCTGATTTCCTGCTCGTGTTCGCACTACATGTCGCAACCGCTCTTTGAAAAAATGCTGGCGGAAGCGGCGAAAGAAAGCGGCAGAAAAGCGCGCTGCCTCGAAATCCGCACGCAGGCGCCCGACCACCCCGCGCTTCTAAACGCGGAAGAAACTTCGTATCTGAAATTCTTCGCGCTGCAGATTTCGTAACGCGCCGCCGTCGCGCCCCGCAACGTCAATCGCTGTCAGCGGCGGACGTAAAAAGCGGAAAATTCGCGTTTATTTTCGATTATTCGCTATAAATCGCTTTACGAAAAGATACAAAACTGCTATAATATTAAACAACGGTTAAAAATTAAATTACGCCGTTTCGGAGGAACAATGGACGAATATCAGGAACAACGGCAGAACGAAATCGGCATCGCCGACGTTTTCCGTATTCTGCTGAAACGAATCAAACTTCTGATCGCCGTGCTGCTGGCGGGCGCGGTAATCGGCGGGTTGTTCGGCTATTTTACGTATAAAGACGACAAGTACTACGGCGCGGAAGTGAAGTACGAAATTTCCATCATCGCTACACGCAACGTTTTCGCGGCGGACGGCACCGTAAAAAAAGAGGACGGCAAAGCGCCGAACTACGTATATAAAGATCAGCACATTTCCATGCTGATCGATCACCTCAATTCCGATACGTTCGCCAACGAAGTGCTGAAAAACATGGATGACTCGGCAGGCGCCGTGAAAGCGGTTACGAACGCGGACGGAGACATCGATATTTCTTCGATGCTTGCTTCGGGCGATAAATCGCAGGCGGAATACGCGAAAAACTATCTGCAGTGGCTTGCCAAAGTGAAAAACTGCATCTCTTTCTATTTCGATTACGATACCAACCCCAATTCCTTTTATATGAAAGTTTCCGTAAGAGGCGACGCTTCCTTTGCGGCGCAGATCCTCGCCACGGCGGAAAAAATCGTGCCGCTCGAAGTATCGGGCGTGGAAGCGGACGAGGCGAACGGCATCGAAGCGAAACGCGGCTGGATTATCGTTCCCGACTCCACCGATTCGAGAAACGCAAGCGGCGTGGGTACGGTAACTTCGTACACGGCGCAGTGCAACCCGATGACGGTAAGCTATTCGCATCTGCTGAACCCCGGCAACGCCCGGAAAAAGGCGATTCTTTTCGGAACGATTTTCGGTTTGGGCGCGCTGATTATCGCCTGCGTGGCGGTGGTTGTGGCGGATAACGCGGACGAGCGCCTGCGCGATTACGATAAATTTTCTAAAGCGATCGGCATGCCCGTGCTGGGCGTGGTGCCGTCCATAGAATATCTTTCCGCACAGGACAACAAGCAGAAGAAAAAGGAGGAGAAAAACAAATGAGCGTCTTCGACTTTTTAAGCAGAAAAAATGCCAACACGGCAAGAAAGAAAGCCGAAAAAGCGGCTTTGCAGGGCGGCAAAAAAACATATCTTTTAAACGAGGATACCCCCTTTGCGGTAACGGAAGCGTTCAGAAGTTTAAAAATGACGCTTTCCGTCTCCCTCGCCAAGGCGCAGGACGGCAGCGGCGTAAGCTTTTTGTGTACCTCTTCTTATCCCTCCGAGGGCAAAACCACGGTGGCGGCGAACACCGCGCTGATGATGGCGCAGTCGGACGTGAAAGTGGTGCTGGTGGATACCGATCTCCGCGCGGGCAGAATTTCGAAATTTTTCAACGTGCCCCACGCCCCCGGACTTTCCGATTATCTTTCCGGGCAGGCTTCTTTGGACGAAGTGCTGCATCAGACGGAAGCGAATCCTAATTTATACGTCATCTGCCGCGGCACGCAGACGGTGCGCCCGTACGAACTGCTTGCGGACGAAGTGATGAAAGAACTGGACCTTGCGCTGAAAAAACGCTTTGCCTACACCATTTACGATTCGCCCCCGTTCCGCCTTGTTTCCGACGCGCTTGCGGTGGCGCCGCTCGCCAACGGAACGTTTCTGGTAACGCGGCACAGATATTCGTACGAAAGCGATATCCGCGCGGCTGTGGACGCTTTGAAATTCGTGAAAGCGAATATTCTCGGCATCGTCGTAAACGATTACAAACCGGAAAAATACGCGAAGAAAGATTCGCGCTACTCGCAGTATTATTACAACGCGTATTATTCGGATCCCGTTCCGGGCGGCGACAGCACCGATAAAAACAATAAGGCGCAATAACCTCGCCGCCTGCGGAAACCGGCAAAGAACGTTTTGCAGGGCTTCGCGGAAGTTATCTTTATTTTATACGCAAAAGGCGCGGAGTTACTCCGTGCCTTTTTATACGATTTTTCGTTGAAATGCAAACGCCGCGGAAACTTCCGCGGCGCGTATTTTTATATTTTGTTTTTATACGCCGCGTTTGCCGTAATGCACTACGCCCACTACGTCGTACCCCACGTGCACGCCGATGATCTGCGTCATCTCCTGCACCGAAACGTTCGCCGCCGGATTGATTTTAAGAATGGCTTTTTCCACCGTGGCGGCAAATTGCGGACAATCGCAATGCACGATGCGGATTTCTTCCCCTTCCGCCTTTTCGGAGTGTGAAGAATACAGACTGACCAGCTCGTTCAAAGCGAATTTCAAGCCGATTTTCTTGCCGATGCTGACCAGTTTGCCGTCCTCGCCGATGCGCAGCAGCGGTTTGATGTGCAGCACTTTGCCGAGCGCCGCCAGACTTGCGGGAACGCGCCCGCCCCGTTTTAAAAAATCAAGGTCGTTTACGGTAAACCAGTGGCAGATGTTTTGTTTCGCTTTCTCCGTATCCGCCGCGTTTTCTTCGATCGTCATTCCGTCCGCACGGTTTTTCGCCGCGCGTTCGGTTAAAAGCCCCAGCCCGCCCGTGGCGGCAATCGAATCCACGCACACGATTTTTCTTTCGGGATAAGCTTTTTTCAGTTCCTCCGCCGCAGCCACGGAAGAAGCGTACGTCTGGGAAAGCCCGCCCGATAAGCAGAAGTATAATATGTCCTTTCCCTCTTTCAGGTACGGCTCGAATTTTTCCGCGTACGTGGCGGGATTGATCTGCGTGCTTTTTACTTCCGCGCCCTGCCGTTCCGCCTCGTAAAACGCGGCTTTATCTTCCTCGCTTTCCGTGCCGTCGGCTATTTTTTCTTCGCCGTTTTGCAGATACAGCATGGGAATCACTTTGATTCCGTATTTTTCCCGCGCGCCCACAGCCATGTCCGCCGAAGCGTCGGTGATGATTTCGTAATCGTTCATAATGCTCCTTTCCGTCGCCCGCGCGCCGCGGAATTTCTGCCGTCCCGCGCGGATTTGTCATAGAAAACAATTACAATTATAACAGAATCGGGAAACGTTGTCAACAGTTTTTGCACAAATCGCCCCGATTTGTACAAAATGCAGCCGCCGGCACCGTAACGGCGCCGGCGGCAAAAAACGTTTGAAAATCCGGATTATTTTGCGTGATATAATTTTTTCGTCTGGTAAATGGGGTCTGCCGTGTAATTGATGCCCAGTTTTTTCAGCACGTTTACGTCCACCTGCGATAAAATCACCGTGGAGTGGCATTCCGCCCCTTTCAGCCCCGCCAGCGCCTGCATCGCCAGTGCCGCCACGGGGTTTGTAACCGCAGAAATGGAAAGCGCGATTAAAATTTCATCGGAATGCAACCTCGGATTATGCCCGCCGAGATGCACCGTTTTCAATTTCTGAATGGGTTCGATGATGCTCGGCGACAACAGCATCACTTTATCGTCGATGCCGGAAAGCGTTTTCAGCGCGTTCAGCAGCATCGCGCTCACCGCGCCGAGCAGCCGCGTGGTTTTGCCCGTAACTATCGTGCCGTCGTTCAGTTCCAGCGCGCAGGCGGGTTCGCCCGTTTTCGCCTGCTTGTCCCGCGCGGCAGCCACCACTTTACGGATTGCCGCGGTAACGCCGTTCTGCTGCATCAGCAGTTCGATTTTCGATACAACGGCGTCGCTTGCCTTATCGTTGCGCCTGTCCACCAGCGCCGCGAAGTACCGCCGCACGATTTCCTGCCGGGAAGCTTCCGCGCAAACAGCGTCGTCCACAATGCAGTTGCCCGCCATGTTCACGCCCATATCCGTGGGGGATTTATAAATTTCTTCGCCGTAAATTTTCTGGAAAAGGCGGTTGAGTACGGGGAAAATTTCCACGTCGCGATTGTAGTTCACCGTGCTGACGCCGTACGCCTCAAGGTGGTACGGATCAATCATGTTCACGTCGTTCAGATCGGCGGTGGCGGCTTCGTACGCCACGTTCACGGGGTGTTTCAGCGGAAGATTCCAGATGGGAAACGTTTCGAATTTCGCATAGCCCGATTTTACGCCGCGCTTGTTATCGTGGTAAAGCTGCGAAATGCAGGTTGCCATTTTGCCGCTGCCGGGACCGGGCGCCGTTACGATTACCAGCCGCCGGGAGGTTTCTATGTAATCGTTTTTGCCGAGTCCGTTTTCGGAAACGATGCCGTCCACGTCGTACGGGTAGCCCGCGATCGGGTAATGGCGGTACGTTCTGATATCCAGCTTTTTCAGCGTGCGTTCGAATTTTTTGGCAAGCTTCTGATCGGCGAACTGCGTCAGACAAACGCTGCCTACGTACAGCCCCACTTCGCGGAACGCGTCGATGAGGCGCAGAACGTCCATGTCGTACGTAATGCCGAGGTCGCCGCGCATTTTGCAGCTTTCGATCGCGTCGGAATTGATGACGATAACGATTTCCGCTTCGTCTTTCATTTTAAGAAGCATCTGAAGCTTGGAATCGGGCGCAAAGCCGGGCAGCACGCGCGAAGCATGATAATCGTCGAACAGCTTTCCGCCGAATTCGAGATACAGTTTGTCCCCGAATTTATCCACGCGCTCGCGTATATGTTCCGATTGCATTGAAAGGTACTTTTCGTTATCGAATCCGATTTTGTTCATTGTAAGCTCCTGTAGCGCGCATTGTTGCCGAAGTTTCCCGACGGAACGGCACGAAAACATTATACTAAAAAACGCAGTGAAAAGCAAGCGGAAGCGAAGCGCAAAATGTCCAAAAAATCGACAAAAAAATGAAATGAAAATTTTTTTGCAAAACGTGCAAAAAAGGTTGACAAACAAGCGCGATTGATATATAATAAATATCGTCGTTAAAAGCGGACAATGCGATCGTGGCGGAACTGGCAGACGCGCAAGACTAAGGATCTTGTGGCTAATACCATGCAGGTTCAATTCCTGTCGATCGCACCATTATTCACGAAATCTTGCATAAATGTGTAGGATTTCGTGATTTTTTTTTGTTTTTTACGCATATTTATGCGACGACTTTTACGACGAGTACCAACTTTGGAAGTGATTTTGGCGGTGATTTTTCGAGCGTTTTTTGCCTTTTTCAAGCTTTCTGCGAAAAAATTCCCCTTTCTCATTTTTTGCTGTTTACATTTTTATGATATTCCCACGACAAAAAATAAAAGAAACCCGATAAAATCGGCGTGCAGATTTCAAAACGCCACTCGTGCGTTGCGATAAAAAATCGCGCGTTTTTTCCTTACATTATATAATAAAGATATATACTCGTTGGATATAACTCATAAAAATTCATCGACAATTTGTTTAGTGTAAATACAGTTTGCATTTCTTCTCTCTTGTAAAAATCGTGCCTCCCGTTTTCACGAGAGGCAAAATCTTCATACGGGATTTCTTTTTCAGGTGTTACCCTCACACCATATCTTCGATCGGAATTTCTTTATAGTGCTATCCTCGCACTTATCATCTTGTGCTTATATTATATACCCAATTTAAAAAAAAGTCAACTCTTTAATGCCATTTTTTTCAATTATAAAAAATTTTTTTATGCTCCACAATTTATTATATGCCAATGTCTTCAAAAAATGCTCGTTTACAATTTTTTAATTTTCAATTTATTTCCAATATTTTGCCTTCATAGTATTGAAAAATTCTTCTTCGCTTACAGGTTTTGCGCCGCTTTCGATTTCGTCAAGCCCCGCATTGATAAGTGCCGCTGCTTGCATTTTCGCAAACATTTCTTCGTAAAGTTTCAGGCTCATCATCACGGCTTCGCCATACCCGCTTTTCGTAATCACAATCGGTACGCCGCTTTTTTTGCATGTTTTCATTTTTCCTGCAATATCCGCGTTGCGGCTTTCGTATTGCTTAATTGCTCTGTTATATACTCCACCGCCGATAAAATATCCTGTTTCGCAAGTAAAGTTATTTTATAATTGTACTTATTTGGCATATTTTTCTCTCATTTCTTTAAAAAACAAATCGCCGTCAATAAGCTTTCCTTCGTCTGCCCGCGACTTTCCTTCCATTATTTTCGTATACAAATCAATCCGCGCAAGCTGTTCTTCATACGCTGCCATACTCATAATCACCATATTTCCGTATCCGTTTTTCGTTACAAAAATCGGCTCGTTTGTTGCGTTGCACATTTCGGATAATTTTGTTGTATCTCTCAGATCTCTGATTGGAATGATTTGCGGCATACTAACCCCTCCTCTATTATTATATTTATCGTTAGCATTATTGTAGCACAATTATGCGCCATTGTCAACGTTTTTAAGTAAGATTTTTTTAATTTTATTTTTGCCTTTTCGGACAAAAGGTGGTAGCACAGAGAAAAACGGAAGTCAACGGCAAAAATTATTGCCGAAAATTCGCATTACAATCTGCCGCCAACGCAATAGTTTTTCGCTGTTTCGTTGACTTCCGTTCTGTCCACCATTCATAAAAGCGCACAAAAAAAATTTTTCTCCGTGCTTGTTTTCGGGTTGCCGAAAAGGCAAAATAAAACAAACTCAGGAGAAAAAGCCACTATGATTCAACAACAGAAAACCTACCGTTTCAGCGACGACACCGTGATCACCGAACAGAATATCCGTCAGATCGGCGAATTGATTGCTTTAAGTTCGGTAAGAACGCGAATGATCCATTCCACCCGCGATTTATACTACGTGTTTCAACGTTTGTACAAAGATATTTACTGCCACACCGATATTCTGAAACCGTATTCGGAAGCCTACGATTACGCCGAAGAAGCTATTTGCTTTTTATGCCGTTTTCTCGGTAAAAAATTAGGCGATCTTTGTATCGGAAAATTCGGAAAACCGCTTCCGATCCGCCTTGCTTGTTATCGACATCTTGGCAGAATGCTTTGGAAGAAATACACAAAAAACGCAAAATACGAAGTCGGCAGTTACGAAGATCAGAATTTGCGGCACAACGAGCCTACGATTGATCCTTATGCAAAACAGGCGACCGAAGAAACATCATACGAACGCTACGAGAAAATCATAAAAACAATGAAACTACCCGATTACGAATATGAAACGCTTTTAGCGATGATGAACGGTATGCGAATGATTGATATGAAGCGGTATTTCAACGTAGATTACACCACGATTTACCGCCGCAAACTTCGCATTCAAAAAAAATATTTACGAGCCGTAAGCGCGTTGCAATAACCCGATTTCAAACTATATAATATAAACAGGCGCAGATTCCTTGCTTTTGCAAGCTTATCCGCGCCTATTTTTTTGACAATTAACTTTTTCAAACTACTCAGCAAATCATTGATAGTAAATGCGGCAAGATGTACAAAATATTTTCATTGGCCTCCCTAACTTGCCTGTCTGTATGATAAGGTTTGATTCACGATTCTATCTTTTCATTAAAAATGTTTGTTATATCACGTCCACCATACATTATACGCAATATCGTTACTTTCAACAAATCGGTTTCCGTCAGATAAAACACCAAGTAGTTATCCACAGGCATAATACGTAAATTTCGCGTTTTCCAAGGTTCTTTGTCATATACTCGATTACGTAAAGGCATTTCGTCTAAACTTTCGATAGCCGTTTGAATACGATTTAATTGCCGAACGGCATTCTCGCCCGCCATCACTTTATAAGCGAGATACTCAAATATTTCGCCTAAATCTTCTTCCGCTTTTTTGGCAATAAAAATAGTGTATTTCATAATTTAAATTTTGCTTTTAATTCCGAAAATACTTCCTCGCCGTTTCTTACTCTCCCTGCAAGCAAATCGTCATACCCCTTTTGAATTTCAGCGGACAACTGTTCTTCGCTCATCCCCTCTATACTTAACGGATGGGGCGGCAACTTAACCTCGAAAGGCAATCCCCCCTGTAAAATAATCTGCTTATAAAACATATTGATTGCATTTGAAGCGGGAATCCCCAACTTGCTTAAAATTGCTTCTGCCTCGTTTTTTACTTCCGGCTCTATTCTCGCATATAAATTTGCCGATTTTTGCATTTTCACTCCTCCTACGGTTTTTAGATACTATTATTATACACTATTGTGCGCACAAAAGCAATACTTTTGCAAAAATTTCTTAAAAATTTTTCATTCTAATTGCATTTCGGCATTTGGGCGATAACTTCTTTACTGACTTCGCCGATATAACAACCTTCATCCCAACAAGTAAACCGATCGAATAACAATAATTTCTGTTCTTCTTCGCCCATCGTGCATATCACGTCTTCATCCATTATGTCCGAAATGAAAAACTGCGGCAACCCGCGCGAATATACGATCTTTTCGCCCGATTTCTCAATGTATTTTAAAATGTACGTTATCGCGCCGTCCAGCATAAATTCCGTTACCATATCATCGAAATCGTTTCGCCCGAACCGCTCGCGAAAATAACTGTTTTCGTGTGTTATTTTTCGTTTATGCTCCGAAAAACTGTACCCGTTCACTTTCTTCATTTCGCCCGGCAACGTGCCGTCGGGTATATAAAACAGTCCGTGAAAATGTAACCGCTTCTTTTCGGGTGAACGTTCCCACACGCCGATATATTTCCAGCCTTTCCGATGCGAAAACAAGGCAAGCGCGTTTTTCAGCTTCTTTCGGAACGTTTCTTCCGTATGC
>DLQW01000023.1:0-29390 GCA_002474405.1 Christensenella sp. UBA7597
GCCGGCAACCATCGAGTGGGAATGATTTTTGCGATCTTTTTGCGCAATACCGCGGCGTGCTTGCGTTTTTGCTTGGTCATTTACGTTTTGTAAATTTCCGTCGCAAAATCCGCGCACTTCTTGTCTTGCACAAAAATCTCGGCAAAAATCTTCGATGAAAAGGGGCTTGGGTGCAGAATTTTGTGTGCCCGCTCGTGCGTACTCGCGTTTCGCGCTATGGGAAAAAATCTCTGCAAAAAAATGTTTGAGTGCAGGCGGAATCCGGTTGCGGAAGAATGAAGCTATCCGAGAAAAATACGCTCCGATCTTTTGAACAAAAAGGTCGGATTTTTTCATATATTGCAGTATAAGGCGCTTGCCTTAAATTACGTACAAGAGGAAAAACTTTATGTGTAATAGGAATTGCGGCGATAATCGCGGCGGCTGCGCCCGCACGATCGCTCTGATGCTTCTCGGCGTGGGGCTCGGCAAGAAGTTCTGCGACGCTCCCTGCGGGTGTTTCTGCGTTACTCCCTGTCCTCGTCCCTGCAAAAAGCCCCGCCCCAAACCCTGCTGCGAGCAGCGGCAGACGGTAACGGATTGCTATTATGCGCGCCAGTACGCGCTGTATCCCTGCGATACGCCTTGCAACCGTTGCGGCGGTTTCGGCGAAGAACGGGTTTTAAACGACGATGCGGACGGCGGCTTCGGCTGCCCGTGCCGCGGCTTTTGAATTTCGGCGTCGTAACGGGCGCCCGACATGCAAAAAAAATCCGCTCCGGAGCATCGGGGCGGATTGATTTTTTACCGGAAAAGATTCCGGCGGGGCGTTAATCGTTGCGGTTGTTCATATCCAGTTTGCCGTTGGTGATGCAAGGGGAGATGATGAGCCATACCGCCGCGAGCGCGATGAGCGAGTACACGACGATGGCGAAAACGCTGCGCGCGCCCCCGAAAATCGCCACGAGGTTGAAATTGAAGAAACCGAACAACCCCCAGTTCAACGCGCCGAGAAGTACAAGAACGTAAGCGATAATGTTTGCAATTTTCATAGCTTTTGAAAACCCTCCTGTTTTTATTTTGCCCTTCTTGCGGGCGATTATACGCCGCGCGCCGTTTTTTAACGAAAGAAAACGCGGAAAACGGCGGCGAAACGATTGCAACAAACCCGAAAATGTGCTATACTTTTTTATATGAATCTGCAAGGCTGTACGGAGATGAAAAAATTCGCGGGGAAGCGCGTTTGCGTTGCCTGTTCCGGCGGCGCCGATTCGTTATGTCTGCTGCATTATCTGTACAAGCGGGCGCCTTCGGACGGATTTTTTCTTTCCGCGGTGCACGTGGAGCACGGGCTTCGCGGCGAAAGCAGCAAAGAGGACGCGGCGTTTGTGGCGAAATTCTGCGACGCGCTGCATATTCCGCTGTATACGTTTACGTTCGATTGCCGCGCGATTGCAAAAAAGAACGGCACGGGCATCGAAGAGGCGGCGAGAAACGCAAGGTACGGCGCGTTTGAAAGTCTGCTTTCCGAAAACAAGGCGGACGTGATTGCCACGGCGCACCACGCGCAGGACGAAGCGGAAACGGTGCTGTTTCATCTGCTCCGCGGCGCTTCTCTGACGGGCGCGGGCGGAATCCGCGAAGAGAGAAAAGGGTTTATCCGACCGTTTCTGCACGTAACGAAGGCGGAAATTCTTGCCTACGCGGCGGAAAACAAGCTGGAATACCGCGTGGACGAGACGAATTTTATCGCCGATACGACGCGCAATAAATTACGGCTGGAAATTCTGCCGAGGCTGGAAGAAATCGTTCCCGGCGCGGCGAAAAACCTGACGAATTTTTCTTTTGCGGCGTGGCGCGACGACGAATTTCTGTACGAGCTTTCGGCAAAGTACGTTTCCGCCACAAAAACGGACGGGGGCGACAAAGTCTGCGTGCGGGCATTTGACGAAAACGGCGGCCCCGTGGCGGATCCGCTGTTTACGCGGGCGTGCGTTACGGCGATGAAACTTCTCGGAATCGGAAAGGATTACACGCGCGCGCACATAGATTCGCTGACTGCGCTGCGGACGAAGCAGACGGGCGCGGCGACGGATTTGCCCTGCGGCGTGAAAGCGCGGCGGGTATACGACGACGTCGTGTTTTCCGCGGGAGAAAAAGGCGCGGCGGAAAGCGCGGAAATACCGTTCGGCTACGGGGTGTTCCGCCTCGGCGGCGCAGAAATTCTGATTACGGAAAGCGAAGCGGAAGCGACGGCAGCCGCGGCGCGATCGGGGACGAAACTTCTGCGGGCGGACGGCGCGGCGCTTTGCGGCGGCGTGTTCCGCCGAAAAAAGACGGGCGATACGTTCCGCAAATTCGGCGGGGGAGAAAAGAGCCTGAAAAAAGTGCTGACCGATTTGAAAATCGACGCGGAAAAGCGGGCGGAAATTCCGCTGATAGCCAAAAAAGAAAGCGGAGAAATTCTTGCGGTGGCGGGCGTGGAAATTTCGGAAAGCGTGAAAATCACGTCGCAGACGAAAAAAATCGCGTATATTGCGTTACTGAGCGAAAACCGATAAAAATTACGAAAGAAGAGGAATGGCTATGAAAACCGAAAAAACAAAAGATCTGAACGAAAACGTAGAAAGAATCATGATTACCCCGGAACAGATTTCCGAACGGGTAAAGGCGCTTGCCGCGCAGCTGGACAAGCTGTACGAGGGCAGAACGCCCGTGGTGGTGTGCATTTTGAAGGGGAGCGTGATGTTCTTCGCCGACCTGATACGCGAGATGAAAACGCCGCTGCAAATCGATTTCATGGCGGTATCTTCCTACGGGAAAGATACGATTTCTTCGGGAAAACTGCAGGTGAAGAAAGACCTTACCGTGAATATTGCCGGCAAGGACGTGCTGATTGTGGAGGACATCATCGATTCCGGCAACACGCTGTATCAGCTGAAAAAGATGCTGAACAGCCGTTCGCCGAACAGCGTGAACATCGTAACGCTGCTGGATAAGCCGGAGCGCCGCGAAGTGCCCATGGAGCCCGAATACAAAGGGTTTGTCATCGAGGACGAATTCGTGGTGGGGTACGGGCTGGACTATGCCGAAGAATACCGCAATCTTCCGTACGTGGGCGTGTTGAAACGTTCCGTTTACGAGAAATAAGCTTTTGCGCGGCGGCAAGAGAGACGAAAAAAATGACGAAATTCATTATCGTGCGCCACGGACAAAGCGAGGCGAATTTAAAAGAAATTTATGCGGGCAGATTCGACGCGCCGCTTACGGAGACCGGGAAAAAACAGGCGGAGCTGGTAACGGAGTACGTGCTGAAAACGTATCGGGTGGACGCCGTGTATTCCAGTCCGTTACTGCGTGCGCGGGAGACGGTGAAAGAGATTGCAAAGAAGGCGGGCGTGCCGCTGGTGCTCTGCGACGGCATCGCGGAAATTTTCGGCGGGGAATGGGAAGGAAAGACGTTGCCGGACATTGCGGAAAATTATACGAAAGACGCGCTGGTATGGAAAGACGACATCGGTAACGCGCGCCCGACGGGCGGAGAATCGTTTGCGGAAGTGCAGGCGCGCGCGGACAAGACGTTGCGGGAGATTGCGAAAACGCACGACGGGCAGAACGTGGTGATAGGCACGCACGGCGGCGTGATAAGAAGCATGCAGTGCATTTTCGAAAACAAGCCGATCAGCTATATGAAAGAGGTGGACTGGCAGCCCAACGCTTCCGTTTCGGAAGTGAATTTCGAAAACGGAACGTATACGCCCGTAAAAATGGGGTACACGGGGCATCTGGAAGGGCTGATTACCCGTCTGGCGAATCTCTGACGGGTTCGACGCGTTTTTAAACTTGCGTTCGGAACGGAACGCCGACGAATTTTGTCGGAAAAAGTCGTTTTGTGAAAAATAGGTGAATTTCAAAAAATGTTTAGTCAGCCGCTAACTTTCGGTTGACTTTTTTATTTTTGTGAGTATAATTATAGACGGCTTGGAAAAAAGCCGTTAATTTTTGCGTATAGGTTAGCGCGGGCTAACCTTGAAACCGTGAGGAGCGCAAATATTTTTTCTGTCAAAAGTTAGCTTTGGCTAACCTGAAAATATACATATCGGAGCAGAGACTATGAGTTCATCGGAATTGAGGTATCTGATAGCGGCGAACGAGCTTTCGGAGCAGATGCCCGTCGTGAAGCAGACGGACATAGCGAACAAGCTGCAGGTAACGAAAGTGAGCGCTTACAATGCGGTGGAACGCCTGCGGGAAAAAGGTCTGATTGAAAAATCCGGCAGAAAAATAGAACTGACGGATTGCGGCAGGGAGGTGCTGGAAGAGTATATGACGATTATCCGTTTTATCTCGGCGCACTTGTCGCAGCACTGCGGAACGCCGAAAAAACAGGCGTACGACGACGCGCTGAACGCCGCGTGCGCGTTTTCGGAAGCGACGCGGAACGGCGTGGCGGACTTTATAAAATCGGGAATGAAAGGATCGCATCATGAGCAAAGAGTATAAACACTGGAATACGGAAAAGAAGCTGATTCCCGTGATGATAAGAATGTATTGTCGCGGAAATCACAAAGCGGAAAGAAAAACCGAAGGCGTAAAGGGCAAGGAGCTTTGTACGAAATGCAAAGAACTTGCGGAGTATGCGGCGTTCAGGCTGGAAAAGTGTCCGTTCAAGAAGAACAAAGGATTTTGTTCCTATTGCAAAATTCATTGCTACAAGCCCGAATATCGCGCGGAGATGAAGGAAGTGATGAAATATTCCGGTCCGCGTATGCTGTTCTCGCACCCGATATTCGCCATGTCGCACGTAACGGCGATGATTAAGTACAAAAAGCAATTAAAGAAACAGGCGAAGCTGCAGGCGGACGGGAAGCAGGAAACGAAACCCGCGCAGGCGGCACAGACAAACGAACAAAAGAAAGACAAGGAGTAAACAAATGATAGACAAAGAGTTATTCAGGCTGATCGGCGGGAATAAAAAATACATATTCATTGCCGTGGCGTTGCAGGTACTCGGACTGATTGCGAACGTTTCGATTACGGGAAGCGTATGTTATGCCGTATACCTGTTGGGAGAAGGCGCGGAAACGACGAAATTTATCTTTCCGTTGCTGGGCGCGGTAGCCGGGATTGCCGTAAGGTATACGTGTTCGCGCATTACCGGCGATATCAAGGATACGCTGGGCAGAGGCGTGAAAAGAGACCTCCGCGAAAAGGTGTACAACAAGATATTGCGGCTGGGCGTGAAAACGACCGACGGAATGAGCATGGCGGGCTTGACGCAGGTGTCGCTGGAAGGCGTGGAGCAGCTGGATATTTATTTTTCAAGCTATCTTCCGCAGTTTTTCTTCGCGATGATCGCGCCGGTGGTGCTGTTTTTAATCTGCGTATGGATTGACTGGAGAACGGCGCTTGTGCTGATTTGCTGCGTGCCGCTGATTCCCGTTTCGATTGTGGCGGTGAGCAAGTACGCGAAGAAAGTATTCGCCAAATACTGGGGCAAATACACTTCGATGGGCGATAAGTTTCTTGACAGCGTGCAGGGGCTGAAAGAACTGAAGATTTTTCAGGCGGACGCGGCGCAGCACGTGAAAATCAACGAAAGCGCGGAAGAATTCCGCGTAATCACGATGAAAGTGCTTGTAATGCAGCTGATCAGCATTACGATTATGGACCTTGTGGCGTACGGCGGCGCGGGAATCGGCATCGGGTTGGCGGTTTACGGCGCGGCGTTCCGCGGGCTGAACCCGATTGCGGCATTGTTTTTGTGCCTTGTGTCGGTGGAGTTTTTCCTGCCGCTGCGTTCGTTCGGTTCGGCGTTCCACGTGGCGATGAACGGCGTGAGCGCGGGCAAAAAGATTATTTCTCTTTTGAATACGCCCGACCCCGAATGGGGAACGGAAACGCTTGACGGCAACAAGGATATTCGTCTGGAAAACGTTACGTTCTCTTATGACGGCAAGCGCGACGTTCTGAAAAACGTGAACATGCTCTTCCCCGAAAAAGGGATGACGGCGATCGTAGGCGAAAGCGGATGCGGCAAATCTACGGTGGTGAATATGCTGGTGGGCGCGTTCCGTCCGCAGAGCGGCGAAGTTACCGTTGGCGGAAAGCAGCTGGAAAAATTATCGCGGGAAAACTGGTATTCGCACCTTGCGGCGGTGAGCTACAACACCTACATTTTTAACGAAAGCGTGAGAGATAACTTTAAAATGGCGAAAGAAAACGTTACGGACGACGAGATTTTCGCCTCGCTGGAAAAGGTGAACTTAAAAGAATTCATCGAAGAAAACGGCGGGCTGGATAAGGTGATCACCGAGGACGCCAACAACATTTCGGGCGGACAGAAACAGCGCCTCGCGCTGGCGATCGCGCTGGTATCGGGCAAAGATATTTATGTGTTCGACGAAGCGACGAGCAATATCGATATCGACAGCGAAGCCATTATCATGAACAACATCAAGGCGCTTTCGGACAGCAGAAGCGTTATCGTGATTTCGCACCGTCTTGCGAACGTGGTGCCCGCGGACAATATCTATTATATGGAGGACGGCGAAATTAAAGAGAGCGGCTCGCACGAAGAGCTGATGTCGGCGGGAAAAGGGGACGCCCGCCTGTACAACACGCAAAAGACGCTGGAACAGGGTTATACGGAGGCGATAGCATGAGTACGAAGAAGAAAGAAAAGAAATACGTGAGAAGAAGCGGCGCGAAAATCATGGCAAGCCTTGTGGTGCTTCTCGGCAGCTTGTCTTACATCATGATATTAGCCGTCATCAACGGCAGTCTCGGTTTTATTACGGCGATGGGCGTAACGGTGTTCGGCGCGCTGGGCGTGGCGAAAGCGCTCGGCGAACAGATAGCGCTTTCCTACGGCTGGATTATCGGGCTTACGATAGGGTGCGGCGTTATCCGCGGCGCGTTAAGATATATCGAACAGTACAGCAACCACTATATCGCATTCAGACTTCTGGCGGCGTTCAGAGATAAAATTTTCGGGGCGCTCAGAGTGCTTTGCCCCGCGAAGCTGGAAAGCAAGCAGAAGGGCAGCATCATCGCGATGATTACTTCCGATATCGAAACGCTGGAAGTGTTCTACGCGCACACCATATCGCCCATCTGCATCGCGATAGTGGTATCTACGGCAGTGTTCCTGTTTGTGGGATTCGTTTCAAGCTGGTATCTCGCGCTGGTGGCGCTTGTCGGCTTCCTGTTTATCGGCATTGTGGTTCCGCTGATTTCTTCGGGCAGACTGAAAGAAAGCGGCGTGAAATACCGCGCGGAATTCGCGTCGTTCTCGGCGTATTTCCTTGACAGCATCAAGGGCATCAAAGACATCGTTCTGAACAATGCGGGCGAAGAGAGAGAAGAAGAAGTCAACAAACGTTCGGACGGGCTTTTAAAAGAAACCAAAAAGATGAAGCACAACATTACCCGCGCGGGCGCGGCGATAGAACTGACGGTTTCGGTGTTTATTCTTGCGGCGCTTGCCGTGGGAATCGTGCTGGTGAAAAACGATGTGCTTTCTTTGGGCAAAATGATTATCGGTATGGTGGCGGTGTTCTCGTCGTTCGGACCGGTGATCGCGGTGGGCGGACTGCCCGGAAACCTGACGCAGACGTTTGCGAGCGGCGACAGAGTGCTGAATCTGCTTGCGGAAAAGCCCGCGGTGGAGGAAGTGAAGAACGGCAAAGATTTCGATTACGAAAATCTTGACGTGAAAGATTTATCGTTCAGTTACGACGGACAGACGGAAGTGCTGAACGACGTGAAAATGCACGCCGAAAAAGGCGAAATCATCGGTATCGTGGGCGAAAGCGGCTGCGGGAAATCCACTTTCCTGAAACTGCTGATGAGATTCTGGGAAAGAAGCGGCGGCGAAATCGATTACAACGATATCGATATAGACAAAATCAATACGGATTCGCTGCTGAAAAACGTAACGATGGTTTCGCAGACAACGTATCTTTTCGAAGAGACGATTGAAGACAACCTTCGTATCGCGAAACCGGACGCCACGCGGGAAGAAATAGAAAACGCCTGCAAAATGGCTTCGGTGCACGATTTCATCATGACGCTTCCGGACGGCTACAAAACGCAGGTTACGGCGCTGGGAGATAACCTTTCGGCGGGCGAAAAACAGCGTATCGGGCTGGCGCGCGCGTTTCTTAGAGGAAGCGAACTCATTCTTCTGGACGAGCCGACGAGCAACGTGGACAGCATCAACGAAGGCATTATTCTGAAAGCCCTGAAAGAACAGAAGAACAAAAAGAGCATTATTCTCGTATCGCACAGAGAATCGACGATGGCGATTGCCGACAGAATTTATAAAGTGGAAAACGGCAGAATGACGGAGGCGGTGTAATTGAATGGACGAACAAAAGAAAAACAACGAAATAGAAGAAGCGGCTTCCGCGCTGATTGAAAATTCGGAAACGGAAGCGGAAGATTTTGACGATAAACAGGCGCAAAAGCAGGATTCCGCCGAACAATCGACCGGAAAGGAACCCGAAAAAGAAGGGAAATTTTTCAAAAAATACAAGATAAAAGATATCGTGTTTCTGGCGATTATGACGGCGTGTACGCTGACAACGGGCGCGGTGATGCCGTTCGTGATTAAAATTCCTCTGTTCGGAATCGTACAGCTGTGCCTCGGACTGCAGTTTTCGATATTTCCCGTGATCGGTATGATGAAAGTGAGAAAACCGGGGGCGCTGTTTTTGCAGTCGGCGTTTATCGCGGTGGTTCTGAGCGCGATGAATCCGCCGATGCTGATGATGGCGCTTTGCGGGCTGGTAGCCGAAGCGATCGCCTTGCTGATTTTTCACGGCTATAAAAGCGACTGGGCGTGCGTTGTGGCGGGAACGCTGTATCTGCCGCTGACGCTGCCGTTCATGTACGTTTACTACAAGTTTTTCCACACCGTAACGGATACCGGGGCGAACGCGCTGGAAGCGTTTCTGATGGGCGCGAATACCGGAATGGTGATAGGAATTTCCTGCGCGGTGGTGGCGATATGCTTCGTCGGTTCGTTGATCGGCATGGTGGTTTCCCGCGAGCTGAAGAAAGCCGGAGTTCTGAAAAAATGAAATTCCTGTCTTTCAAAAAGAAGCTCTATCCCGTAATCGTTCTGATTGCAAGCATATTCATCGTTATTTTCGGGCTTGTGATGGCGAGAAACAAAAATTTTGTATGGTTTCTGGCGGGAACGTACGTCTGGCTGTTTCTTTTCGGCTGCAAGAAAGGTTGTCTGCACATTATCGTTCCGTTTATTTTCGCGGGCGGAATCTTCGGAGTCATCGCGTATTTTTCCTACGGACGGGATTTTGCCGCGGCGATTGCGATGGCGAACAGATTCGGAGCCGTGTTTTTATCGATCGCGCTCGGCATGAGCATTCAGCCGATCGATATGACGAGAAATTTATCCGCGTTGAAAGCGCCGAGAGGGGTAACGCTCGGCATGCTGATCGCCACGTCGTTTCCGCCCGTGTTGCGCGGAGAAAAACAACGGGTGCGCGAGGCGATGAAAACGCGCGGCGCGGGCAGCGTGTTTAACCCGAAAATTTTTTACAGGGCGTATCTGGTGCCGCTTGTGATGCGGCTGGTGAATATCTCGGACACGCTTTCGCTGTCGGTGGAAACGCGCGGATTTTCGCTGGAAAAAACGCCGTACACGGTGTATAAAAAAGAGACGATCTGCATTTCGGACTTGCTGTTTCTTGCAGGAATTGTCGCGGGTGCGGTTTGCGTGGTGGTGTTATGAACGCGATAGAACTTAAAAACGTAAACTTTTCCTACGACGGAAAAACGCAGATTCTCGAAAACGTGAATATGGCGCTTTCGTACGGCGAAGTGAATCTGATTTCGGGACATTCGGGCGAAGGCAAAAGCACTCTTTTGTATATCGCGAGCGGGATTATTCCGAATATCACGGACGGGAAACTTTCGGGCGAAGTGCTGATAAACGGCGAGGATATCAAGGGAAAGCGCCTCGGCGAAGTGTGCCGCAAAGTGGGCGTTGTGCTGCAGAACGCCGACGAACAGATTATACAGAGAACGGTAGAGGACGAAATTGCGTTCGGCTGCGAAAATCTGGCGTTTCCGCCCGAAAAAATCGGCAGACAGGTGGATACCGTCTGCCGGCTGATGAAGCTGGATAAATCGTGGCTGAGCCGCAAACTTTCCGGCGGGCAGAAGCAGCGGCTGATTACCGCTTCTACGCTGGCGATGGGGCAGAAAATCATCATTCTCGACGAGCCGCTGGCAAACCTTGACACGGCGGGCGCGGAAATGTTGATGTCCACGCTGAAAACGCTGGCGAAAGCGGGGTATTGCATCGTTGTGATCGAACACAGACTGGACGTGGTGCTGCCGTTCGTGGATAAAGTTTTTCACGTGGGCGACAAGAGCGTAAGAGAGATAACGGATAAAGAAAATTATCTGAAAGAACAGTCTGCGGCGATTTCGGATACCTGCGCGAAGTTCGACGGAACGACGACCGTGTTTTCGCTTTCGGACGTTGCGTTTTCGGTGAAAAACCGCGAAATATTGAGTGGCGTAACTTTCGACGTGTTAAAAGGTGCGCGGACGGTGCTGCTCGGCGAAAACGGGTGCGGAAAAACGACGTTGCTGCGGCTGATTTCCCGTCTGGAAAAGCCGACGCGCGGCGCGATTTTGCAGAATATCGGCGAAAAATTCGGGCAGAAGTGCAAACAAAGCAAAAAATGGTACAAAAAAGTGGGGGTGGTGTATCAGAACCCCGATTACCAGCTGTTTATGCCCACGGTGGAAAAAGAGATTAAGTTCGGCGCGACATCGGACGGATACGCGGACGAAATCGCGGAAAAATTCGGCGTGAAGCATTTGTACGCGCGGCATCCGCAGTCGCTTTCGGAAGGGCAGAAGCGCAGAGTTTCGATTGCCGCGGTGGTGGCTACCGCGCCCGAAGTGCTGATTCTGGACGAACCGACGGTGGGGCAGGACTATAAAGGGCTGTGTAAAATGGTTGAAATTTTAAACAGCCTCCACGAAGAAACGCACAATACGATGATTACCGTTACGCACGATAAACGCTGCGCGGAAGCGCTTTGCGACAGAGCCGTGCAGATCAGGGACGGAAAGGCTTTTCGTACCGGCGGGAAAGAGCTGGCGAGAGAGTTTTTCTTCGGCGCATCGGTATAAGGCGGCGCGGAAAGCGAAGCGCGGCTTCGAGCAGGGCGATTGTTGCGATGCGGAAACCGACAAAAAGATGGTATTGAAAACAGCGGAGCGAAAGGCGGAACGCCGTACGGCGCTCCGCTAATTTTTTAGATATTTCGTTATGTATTTTTCTATCCACTCGCCGCCCAGCGTACGCAGCGGAGATGTTTCGGCGGTACGCGTTCCCGCGGAGCCCGTATTCGTTCCGCCTCCGATGCCGGAAGAGCCGGTGCCGCCGCTTGCGGTGCCCGTGGGACGGGGCGGATCGGGCGGGCAAGGATTGTACGGGTTGCAGGGAGTATCGTTGCACGGGCGGTTGCAATCGTTGCCGTGCGGCGGCGCGGGACAATCCTGCGCGGGCGGGGAGTCCGTTTTTTCGGGCGAACAGGGGAACGCCGAAAGCGAGCCGAGAAAATCGAGCATATCCTGCGATTCTTTCAGCTTCTTGCAAAGCGGCGCCAGATTGCCCTGAAAATCGGGGTTTTGCGTTACGAGATACACGATGAGCAAAGTTAAAGCGTCCATACACCCATTATACGCCGCGGCACGGCGCGGGAGTTACACCGCATATATTGCCATAGCGGAGGTGTATATGAAAAGTTTTCGTGAATTTGCCGATGAGAACGCAAGAGGAAGCGGCGCGACGAACGGCGCGCGGGACGGATACGGAGCCGAAAACAACGGTGCGGCGGAGGGTGCCGCAAACGGCGCGGGTGAAAGCGCGGGCGAGCGGGTAACGGCGGAAACGCTGACAAGGCAGATTGCGGCGGCATACCGCGGAAAGAGCGATAAAGCGGTGCTGGCGGATATTGTTTCTTCCGCGGAAAAAGGCAAGCGCGCGGGCACGCTGACGAACGCGGAAATCGACGCGTTTTACAGGCGGTTTGCCCCGATGCTGAATTTTGTGCAGCGGAAAAAACTGGAACAGATTGTTACGCAGCTGAAAAACATCTGAGCGGAATATCCGCGCGAACAGGCGGTTTTAAATGAGAGAGGAGATTTCGGAAAGGGCGGAAAGCAGGCGCACGATTTCCCATTTTTTGTTGAAGTGCGAAAAGCTGACGCGCACCAGTCCGTTTTCTTCCGTGCCCAGCGCGCGGTGTGCCAGCGGCGCGCAATGCAGTCCGCCCCGCACCGCGATGCCGTAGCGTTCGGATAACAGCGCCGATACCTCTTCCGACTGCATGCCTTCCAACGCGAACGATACCACGCCGCAGGCATTGGGGCGGGAATACGCTTTGCAGCGGGGGATTTTCGAAAGCCCTTGCAGAAATACGGCGGTGAACGCCAATGTTGCGGCGGCGATTTCTTTTTCGTGCATGACGTAATAGCGCGTGCCTTCGAGCAGGGAAACGACGGCGGGGTAGGACAGCGTGCCCGCTTCCAGCAAATCGGGGTAAAAATCGGGCATATCCAAAGAAAAACTTTCGCTGCCCGTGCCGCCGTACAAAAGCGGCTTTAAGCGCACGCGTTCCGATAACAGCAGCGCGCCGCCGCCCTGCATGGCGAATAGTCCTTTGTGCCCCGCAAGCGCCAGTCCGTCGAGACCGAGCGCCTGCATTTTCAGGGGGATATGTCCGCCGCCCTGCGCGCCGTCGCAAAGGAACAATACGTTTTCGGGCAGCGCCGCTCTGATTTCTTTCAGCGGCGGCGTGGCGCCCGTAACGTTGGAAGCCGCCGTTACGACGACGAGCTTCGTGTTTTCGCGCAGAAGCGCTTTTATGTCTTTTGCGCAGACGTTGCCGCCTTGGGAAAGCGGACAGACGTCGTAAGAAATCACGCCGAGCTTTTTCAGCCGCTCCAGCGGGCGCAGCACGGAATTATGTTCCAGCGGAGTGGCGATAACGTGATCGCCTTTTTCCAGCGCGCCGAAAATAAACGCGTTGAGCGCTTCGGTGCAGCTTTTGGTGAAAACGACGCGTTCGGGCGAGGGAGCATTGAAAACGTCGGCAAGCAGTTCGCGCGTTTTTAAAACGTTTTTCGCGCAGACGAGGGAAAGGGCGTGTCCGCTTCGCCCCGGATTTGCGCAGACGCGTAAGGAAGCGGAGACGGCGGAAACGACGGAAGCGGGTTTTTGTCCGCCCGTGGCGGCGTTATCGAAATAAATCATAGAATATCTGACCTTAAAAACGGAATTGCCGCAAAAATTCGCGCAAAAGCGCCGACCGCGCAAAAACGTGCACCGAACGCGGTGCGGGCGGCATACTATATAGTATTCCCGACGTAAGACGGGTAGAACTAATCGCGGGGAAGGTATAACGAATGACGATGCTGGCGATATTCCGTTCGCGATCGCAAGCCCTGACGTATGCGCAACGGCTTTCCGGCTACGGCGTGCGGTGTTTCACCGTGCCCGCGCCGAAAGAGGCGGGCATAGGCTGCGGCTTGTGCGTGAAATTCGACGCGCGCGATTACCCCAAAGCACGTGCCTGCGCCGCGTTGTATGCGGGCGGCACGTTCAAAGGGTTTATGTATGCCCGGTGAAACGGGGAAAAGTCGTTTTTATATACGGTTATGCGGGTGCGCGGCGAAAGAAGCCGTCGGGCGAGGAAAATCGTCCGGCGGCTGTTTGCGTGTA
Source organism: Christensenella sp. UBA7597 (assembly GCA_002474405.1). Taxonomy (GTDB): domain Bacteria; phylum Bacillota; class Clostridia; order Christensenellales; family Borkfalkiaceae; genus Scatosoma. Next base: position 13,754 of record DLQW01000023.1, read on the forward strand.
AAAAGCCGTTATTCGCTTGCAAAAAACGTTGAAAAGCGGTATAATAAGGGCGTTATGAATACGAAAGATAAGAAAAAGGCGATAGAACTGCTGGCGGAGGCGTACCCGGACGCGAAACCCGCGCTGAAATTTGCTTCTCCGTATCAGTTGCTGGTGGCGGTGGTGCTTTCGGCGCAGTGCACCGACGAGCGGGTGAACAAGGTTACGGCGGAACTTTTCAAGGAGCACGGCACACCGGAAAAAATAGCGGAATTATCGCAGGAAGAACTGGAAAAGTACATTTATTCGTGCGGGTTTTATCATAATAAAGCGGCGCATATTCTTTCGGCGACGAACGATATTTTAACGAGGTACGGCGGAGAGGTGCCGGGCACGTTGGAGGAGCTGCGCACGCTGGCGGGCGTGGGAAGAAAAACGTCGAACGTGGTGTATTCGGTGGCGTTCGGCGGGAACGCGATAGCGGTGGATACGCACGTTTTCCGCGTATCGAACAGGCTTGGACTGGCAACGGGAAAGACTCCGGAACAGGTAGAAAAGGGCTTGCAGAAGGCGATTGACGAGAATTTGTGGAGCAAAAGCCACCATTATTTAATCTGGCACGGGCGGAAAGTATGTCATTCGCAAAAACCCGACTGCGCGAACTGCACGCTTTGCGGAATCTGCGATGATTTCAAACATAAAGAGAAAGGGCGCAAATGAGCATATCCGCATGTATCCGATAAAACTATCGGGCACGGCGAAAAGAAAGAGAAAAAATTTTCATCCGTCGGGATTTGCTTGCAATTATTTCGCGGAAATGCTACACTATATCCGTACGGAATAAAAACGGGACGGAACGGCGCATGCGGGCAAAAAACAAAAAAAAATTATATAAAAAAATCGTGTCGGGCGTGCTGTTGGCGCTTGTCGTCTATTTTTTTGCGTGCGGTTATATTCCGCCGATGATCAGAAAAAAATTTACGCTTCAACCGCTTTCTTCCCGCCGCGGCGATGACGCCTGCGCCGAGCGGGCGGCGGTGATCGACGATAACGAAAGCGCGCTTTTATATCGGTTGCGCCTGATTGAAAGCGCCCGGAGCGAGATTTTGCTTTCCACCTATTCGTATTATAACGACGAAAGCGGCAGGGATATTACCTGCGCTCTTTTTGCCGCGGCGGAACGCGGCGTAAAAATCAGAATCGTCGTGGACGGGTTCAACGAGGGAAAATTAAACGGTTTTTCCGAATTCAAAGCGCTGGCGGGGCACGAAAACGCGGAAGTAACGATTTACAATCCCGTGAATCCGGCGGCTTTTCAAAGGGCGAATTTCCGGCTGCACGATAAATATCTGGTGTGCGACGACGAAACGTATCTTCTCGGCGGCAGAAATATCGGCGATTATTTTCTGGGTGCGTACTGCGCCGAAAACAAGCGGAATCTGGACAGAGACGTGCTGGTAAGCTGTCCCGCCGCGGAAAGTTCCGGAAAAAACGGGACGGGCGCAGATAAGCCGCGTTCGGTAAGCGAAGTGAAGGCGTATTTCGGAAGGGTGCAAAGCGAAAAGCACAATGCGGCGTTCGGCGGCGTATCGGGCGGAAAGCGTTACGAAAAGTCGGCGGCAAAGATGCGGGCGCGCTATGCGGCGCTGAAAGAAAAATACCCCGATATTTCGCGCGAGATCGACGCGGAAACGGAGACGACGGCGACGAAGGGAATCGCTTTGCTGCACGGCGAAACGCAGGCGGGCGCGAAGCAGCCGCTGTTATGGAAATCGATTTTAAACGAGGCGAAAGGGACGGACGAAACGGTGATACAAACGCCGTACGCCATCTGCGATAAAGCGATGTATTCGGACATAGCGGAACTGGCTCAAAGCGGCACGGCGGTAACGATAGCCACAAATTCCGTGAGAAGCGGCGCGAATCCGTGGGGCTGCGCGGACTTTCCCGTTTCGAAAACGAAGCTGTTGAAGGCGGGCGCGGCGGTGCTGGAAATTTCGGCGGAGCGTTCGTCGCACGTGAAAACGGTGCTGGCGGGGGAGAACATGAGTTATATCGGCTCGTTCAATCTGGATATGCGCAGCGTGTATCTGAACACGGAGACGGTGCTGGCGATCGACAGCGAAGAGATCAACGCGGCGCTGAAAGAAAAGGTGCGGGCGCTGGCGGAAACGGGCACGATTACGAAAGCGAACGACGAGGGCGGGTACGATTTTTATTCCGGAGAAAAATACGAATACCGGCGCATGCCGCTTGCAAAAAGCTTTGTGTATTCCGTGCTGCGCATCGTGATTCTGCCGATACGGCATTTGCTGTGAGCGCGGAGGGCGGAACGCCGCGGGCGCGTTGAAAAATGCGGCGGAAAGTTTACGAAAACGGGGCGGAGGTAAGAAATTTTACCGATTGCGGGCACGGGTAATTGTTTTCTGCGGAAAAACTGAGTATAATGTAAGAAAAACGAGCGGAAACGGTGCGTTTTGCCGCGGAAAGGAAGAAAATTCGCGGCGATTTCACAAAGATTCGGGCGCCATTTGTTTGACAAAGCGCGATTTTTGGGGTATACTATAAATAGTCCGCGCCGCGCGGTTGCGGGGCGACGGAGAAGAAACGACGTATATCTTAAGGATATGGAAGAAGCGAAAAAATGATATTTTACATTTTTCGCCCGTTGTGATATGATAAAAAAAGCGTGCGGAGCGCGGTGAAACGCGAAAGGACGGTGAGCGAATGAAAGCGCAGATTATAGAAGCGATCACGGAAGCGGAAAAGCAGGCGGCGTACGAGAAAGAAAGCGCCGTGGCTCAGGCGGAGCTTTTACAGCGCGAAGCGGAAGTGCGGGCGAAAAACACGATTACGGCAAGCGCGGGCGTGTGCAAGGCGTATTCGGAAACGCAGATTCGGCTGGCGACGGCGCAAAGCGAAAAACGCTACGAAGAAGAGATTGAAAAAGCGGAAAAACTTGCCGCGGAACAGGTGAGAAACGCCGCGGCGGAAAGCGAAATTTCCGTGAGCGGGATTGTTCGGAGAATCGTGAACGGCGAGGAAGAGAAAGCGTAACGACGGGGGGCGGCGTATGATTGCTAAAATGCAGAAGCTTCATCTGGCGGCGATGCTTTCCGATAAAGACGGCATTCTGGACGCGTTGCAGAAAACGCGCGCCGCAGAGGTGAAAAAACACGGAGAAGAAGAGGGCACGGCGATCCCCGTAAAGGACGACGCCGCGCTTTTGCTGCGTGCGGCGGAAACGGAAAACGCTCTGCAGCTTTTAACGAAAGCGGCGGAAGATTACGCGCGCGACCACGCCGCGAAAACGGATTTTCTGAAAGACGGCTTCGACGTTTCCTATTCGGGCTTTATGCAGATGAAGGAAAAAAGCGGCGAGGCGGAGGAAATCATCGCGCGGGCAAAGGCGCTTTCCGAAGAGAAAGCCGCGCTGGCGGCGGAAGGATATTCGCTGGCGAGAGAGGAAAAAGCGCTGCTGCCGTATGCGGGCATCGATTTGCCGTTCGCGGAAGCGGAAAGCACGAAGCGGGCGGGGTTTTTACTCGGCGTGATTCCCGCGGCGAAAGAGGAAGATTTTCTTGCGGCGATCGCGGCGGCGGAATATGACGGCGCGGCGGCGGAAAAGCTGGGAAAATGCGAAACCGGCGGCGTGTATCTGATTGCGTATCTGAAAAGCGAAAAAAACAAGGCGGACGAGCTTCTCGGCGCGTCCGGTTTTTCCGCGTATCCGTACGAATACGGCGAAAAAGGGTTCGCTTCGGCGAAAGCCCGTTACGAAAACACGGTTGCGGAAATTTCCGGAAACAAGCAGGCGCAGGAAAAGAACGCGGCGGAATTTTTCGCCCTTTCGGAAAAGATTCCGTTTCTGAAAACGTATTCCGATTATCTTTCGTATCTTCTGGAAAAGGAGAACGTAACGGACGACATCCGCGCGACGGAGCGTGTGTTTTTGCTGGAAGCGTACGTGCCGGCAGAGAACGCGGACGAAGTGAAAACCGCGCTGGAAAATACGACGGGCGCGTGCTATTACGAATTTACCGAGCCGGATGAGGAGGACAACCCTCCCACGCTCTTGAAAAACAACAAGGCGGTGCGGAATTTCGAGGACATTACGAATATGTACTCGGTGCCGAGCAGCCGGGAGTTCGACCCGAACGCGGTGATGGGATTTTTCTATTCGCTGTTTATGGGCTTTATCATCGGCGATATGGGCTACGGGCTGATTATGATGCTGGGCGGCGGCTTGATCTGGTGGAAGAACCGCGCGCGGGAAAGCGGATTCAAGCGGCTTTCCGCCGTGTTTGCGATGGGCGGCGTGTTTGCCGTGCTGTGGGGCGTTTTGTTCAATTCGCTTCTCGGATTGCAGGTGCTGCCGTTTACGGTGATGCCGGACATGCAGAAAGACATGTGGAGCTTAGCGGGAATTTCCGTGCCGAGCGTGCTGGTGATCAGTATGGAAATCGGCATCGCGCAGATTTTTACGGGCTATATCTGCCGCGCGGTGCAGTGTTTCCGTCGCGGCGACGTGCCGGGCGGCATTTTCGACGGCATCGTGTGGGCGTTTTTCTCGCTGGGGGCGTTTCTCGCCGTCATCGGGTTTGTGGAAGAAAGCAATCTGCCGGTTTTCAAATCGGTGGGCGGCATTACGGCGGGCGTTTCGCTGGTAATCGCGATGCTTACGGCGGGGCGCGGACAGAAATTTTTCGCGAGGTTCACGAAAGGGTTCGGCGCCGCGTACGGCGTGATCAATTACGCTTCCGACGTGCTCAGTTACGCGCGTTTGTACGGGCTGTTGCTTTCGGGCGCGGTGATTGCCAACATCGTTTCTACGTACGCGATGGGCTTCATTACGGGCGGCAACGTTATCGTGGCGGTGCTCGGCGTGATGCTGATGGTGGCGGGGCATGCGTTTAACCTTGCCATGAGCCTTTTGGGCGCTTACATTCACGACGCGCGGCTTCAGTATGTGGAGTTCTTCGGCAAGTTCTACGAAGGCGAGGGCGAACTGTTTACGCCTCTCGGAAGTTCGCAGAAGTATGTGTATCTGCTGCCGGCGGAAGCTGCGGCATAACGCGAAAGAGGATAAAAACGTCGGGCGCGGGAAGGAAGCGCGCGGCGGAAAAAATAAAAAACGATTAAGATCGGAGGAGTTTCTTATGGGTTATATGATAGCATTGTTCGGTATTGCGGCATGCGTGCTGTTCTGCGGCATCGGTTCGTGCATCGGTCTGTACAAGACGGGTACGGCGGCTGCGGGCGTTCTGGGCGAAGAACCGAAGAAGTTCGGTAAGGTGATGGTGCTGGTACTGCTGCCCGCTACGCAGGGTATTTACGGCTTCATTATCGGTCTGATTGCCTCGGCGCAGCTGAAAGCGGGCATGGACGCAGCTTCCGGCTGGGCGGTATTTGCGGCGGTGATGCCGATGGCGATTTCCGGTTTGGTTTCCGGCTTTATGCAGGGAAAGTGCGCGGCGAACTGTATTTACGCGGTTGGCAAGCAGGAATCTCTTTCCGGTAAGCTGATCGTTTACCCCGGTATGATCGAATTCTACGCCATTCTCGGCTTGATTATTTCGATTATGCTTGTGGGCGGGCTGACGGTAACGATTGCGCCCGTGCCCGTAATAACGGCGGCGTTATAATCGGCGCCCGGACGTTAAGGAAAAAGAAAAATGAGTGTGGAAAGTATCGTTGAAAGAATACGCTCCGACGGGAAAACCGAAGCGGAAGCGATTCTTGCCGCGGGAAAACGGAAAGCGGACGAAACGGAAAACGGGGCGAAGGCTGAAGCGGAACGGCTGCGGCGCGAAACGGAAAGCGACGTGGAAAAGCGCGCCGCCGCGGTTGCCGCGCATTTTGCCGCCACCGCCCGTCTGGACGTGAAAAAAATTATGCTTGCCGCCAGAAAAAAAGCCGTGGAGAACGTATACGCGGAGGCGAAAAAACGCCTGATCGATCTGGGCGAAGAGGAAACGCTTGCGCTGTTCAACCGGCTGCTTTGCCTGTACGCCGAAGAGGGCGACGCGGTGATTTTTGCCGACGGATTCCGTTATGCCGAAGAAGTGAAGCTTCTGCCCGTGTTCGGGGAAAAGAAGCTGAAAGCGGTTTCGGACGGCGCGGTGTTTGCGGGCGTAAAGATTGACGGCGGATTGTATCTGGCGGGCGAAACGGCGGATAAAGATCTTTCTTTCGACGCGCTTTTGAAGGCGGACAGAGAAGAGAACGAATCGCGGATTGCGGCGGAACTTTTCGGAAGCCCGGCAAAGGAGAAAAGCGAGTGATTTCGAGAACGTACGTGAACGGCGTTATCGCCGCCAAAGAAAAATATTTTCTCGGCGAGAAGTTGCTGCGGCTGACGGAAACGGACGCCGCGAGCGCTTTGCGCGCCCTGAAAGAAAGCGGCTTCGGAGGCGATTCCGAGAGTGCGGAAAACGGGAATTTTTCTACGGACGAGGCGGAAACGCTGATTGCGGCGGAAGAGGCGAAAACCAACGCGTTTATCCGCGAATACGCCGGCAGCGAAGCGGAAAAGGAATATTTTCTTTCTCCGCTGGATTGCCACAACGTAAAGGCGTATTTCAAGGCGAAAATCACGGGGGCGGAAGCGGCGGAAATGCTTGCTCCGGAAGGCGCCGTGCCGTTGAAAAAGATAGCCGAAGCGTTTGAAAAGGAAGATTTTTCGTTGCTGCCCGCGTATCTTGGCGCGGCGGTGAAGCAGGCGGAAAACGTTTGCGAAAACGGCGCTGCGGGCAAGGGCGCGGAAGTGGGCGCGGCGTTTGAGAAGGCGCTGTACGGACATCTTCGGGAGGCGTGCAAGGGCGCGGGAAAAGCGCGGCGGGCGCTGCGCGGAGCGTTGCAAGAAAAAGCGGACCTCACCAACCTGGTAACGGCGCTTCGTTCTTCTTCGGAAAGCGCGGCGGCGAAACAGTACGTGCCGTGCGGATTGCTTTCCGCGGAAGATTTCGGTTTTTGCTTTGCGGAAAACGCCGAACTTGCGGAAAAGGCGTACAATAAAGCTTGCGCGGGCGCGGGCGGCGCGAAAAAGAAGGCGCTGAAAGCCGCGTACGATTTGTATCTGAACGCGAAAGAGACGGGCAGCGTTGCCGCGGCAGAAAAACGGCTGGCGGAAACGGAAATCCGTTTGTTCGAAGCGCGGAAGTACGAGCTTTCGGGCAACGAGCCGTTTTTGTATTACGTACTGCGCAAGAAAACGGAATGCGCGAACGTACGCGCGACGATGGTGTGCCTGAACGCGGGCTTGAAAGACAGCGAGATTAAAAAACGTTTGCGCGGAATCTGAAGAGCCCCGGAAACAGGGAATTTCTATGCAGGCGAAAGCGTGCAGAAGCCGGGAAACGGGAAATGTTGAAACGGAGGGCAGAAAGCTATGACGGGTAAAGCCGCGATTATAGGCGACGGCGACAGCATCACGGTGTTTAAAGCCGCGGGCGTGGACCCGTTCAGCGCGACGGACGAAAAATCCGCGCGCGAGATTTTAAGAAAAATCGCTAAAGATTATAAAATCATTTTTCTCACGGAAGAATTTGCCCGTCCGCTTTCGGAATTTCTGAAGCGGTTCGACGAGGAAGTTTATCCGGTGGTGCTTTCGGTGCCGTCGAAGAACGGTTCTTCGGGGTATGGCGTGGAAGCGTTGCGGGGCGCCTGTGAGCGGGCGCTCGGCGTAAATCTTCTGTAAACGCGAGCGCCCTCTCAAGAAGAATGAACGTGCTTAACTCGGCGTAAATCTTCTGTAAACGCGAGCGTAAACGAGCGGTTGCCGGGCGTTCGGAGGTTTGGCGGAAATAATTTTCGGGAGAAATCGGTTGCGCCCTCATCGCCGCTCCTCAACGGGGAAGCTTAAGACAAAGGCGGCAAGTAAAATTTCAAACAGTTTGCAATCATCCGTTGCGGAAGGGGCGATGCCCTCCCCCAAAAAAGGGAAGCCTCTGAAACAGGCTGAAAATAAAGCAAAATCCTTCTGATAAATATAAGGAATGAAAAATATGGCTACGATAGGTAAAACAATTAAAGTTTCCGGTCCTTTGATCGTTGCGGAAAACATGGCGGACGCCAAACTTTACGACGTTGTGCGCGTTTCCGAAAAAGGACTTATCGGCGAAATCATCGAACTTCGCGGCGATAAAGCTTCCATTCAGGTGTACGAAGAAACGGCGGGGCTCGGCGTGGGCGAAAACGTGTATTCCACGGGCGAGCCGCTTTCCGCGGAACTGGCGCCGGGGCTCATCACGGGTATTTTCGACGGGATTCAGCGCCCGCTGACCGCTTTGTATTTCAAGTACGGCGACAGAATTTCGCGCGGCGTTTCGGTAAACAAACTTTCCCGCGAGAAAAAGTGGACGTTTGTTCCGTGCGCTTCCGTCGGCGACGAAGTTTCGACGGGCGACGTGATAGGTACCGTGCAGGAGACGGAAATCGTCAGCCATAAAATTATGGTGCCCGCGGGCGTAAAGGGAAAAATTTCTTCGATTACGGCGGGCGATTTCACGATTGAAGAAACGGTTGCCGTGGTGGAAACGGAAAACGGCGCGAAGCCGCTTTGCATGTTGCAGAAATGCCCCGTGCGTAAAGGCAGAGCGTATAAAGAAAAACTGAATCCCGATCGCCCGATGGTTACGGGGCAACGCGTTATCGATACGCTGTTTCCCATTGCGAAAGGCGGCGTGGCGGCGGTGCCCGGTCCGTTCGGCAGCGGTAAAACCGTAGTGCAGCACCAGCTGGCGAAGTGGGCGGACGCGGACATCATCGTATACGTTGGCTGCGGCGAACGCGGCAACGAGATGACGGACGTTCTGAACGAATTTCCCGAACTGAAAGACCCGAAAACGGGCGAGCCGCTGATGAAGCGCACGGTGCTGATTGCCAACACTTCGGATATGCCCGTGGCGGCGCGGGAAGCTTCCATTTATACGGGCATCACCATTGCCGAATATTTCCGCGATATGGGCTACAACGTGGCGATTATGGCGGATTCCACTTCGCGTTGGGCGGAGGCGCTGCGCGAAATGAGCGGGCGGCTTGAAGAAATGCCCGGCGACGAAGGCTATCCTGCGTATCTTGCCAGCCGTCTGGCGGAATTCTACGAACGCGCGGGCATCGTGAAAGTGCTCGGCAAAGAGGATAAATGCGGTTCGGTAACGGCAATCGGCGCCGTGTCGCCTCCGGGCGGCGACCTGAGCGAACCCGTGGCGCAGGCGACTTTGCGTATCGTAAAGGTGTTCTGGGGGCTTTCGGCTTCGCTTGCCTACAAGCGGCATTTCCCCGCGATCGACTGGCTGATTTCGTATTCGCTGTATGCGGATAAAATGAAAGAGTGGTACGATACGGCGGTGGGGAAAGATTTCTTCCGCTATCGCACGGAAGTGATGAAGATTTTGCAGGAAGAAGCGGCGCTGGACGAAATCGTCCGACTGGTGGGTATGGACGCGCTTTCCGCGAAAGACCGCCTTACGATGGAAACGGCGAAGATGATCCGCGAAGATTTTCTGCATCAGAACGCGTTCCACGAAGTGGATACGTACACCTCGCTGAAAAAACAGCTGGCAATGCTGAAACTCATCTGCGGTTTCCAGGAAAAAGCGGGCGAAGCGGTGGCGCAGTATGTGGATCTGAACGATATACTGAATTCTCCGTTCAAGGAAAAGATCGGGCGCGCGAAGTATGTGCCCGAAGAAAACGCAGAGCAGCTGGAAGAAATTTATACGGAAATGCTCGGCGAAATCAAGGCGCTTTGCGAGGGAGAGAGAGAAGATGTTTAAGGAATACAAGACGATTCGCGAGGTGGTCGGTCCGCTGATGGTGGTGGACGGCGTTGCGGGCGTAACGTACAACGAACTTGTGGAAATCGTGAACACGAACGGCGAAACGCGCCTCGGCAAAGTGCTGGAAGTTTCCGGCGACAAAGCCGTGGTGCAGCTGTTCGAAAATTCGCAGGGCTTACAGATTTCGGGCGCGAAAGCGCGCTTTCTGGGGCATGCGCAACGGCTTGCCGTCTCCCGTGATATGCTGGGGCGGGTGTTCGACGGTATGGGCAATCCCCGCGACGGCGGCGAAAGCGTGATTCCCGATAAATGGATGGATATTAACGGCGAACCCATCAATCCCGCGGCGCGGGATTACCCCAACGAATTTATCGAAACGGGCATTTCCGCCATCGACGGATTGAACACGCTGGTGCGCGGGCAGAAGCTGCCGGTGTTTTCGATGAGCGGTTTGCCGCACGCGGAGCTTGCCGCGCAGATCGCGCGTCAGGCAAAGGTGAAGAGCGGCGGAAATTTCGCCGTTGTGTTTGCGGCAATCGGCATTACGTTTGAAGAAGCGCAGTACTTCGTGGAAGATTTCAAGCGCACGGGCGCCATCGAGCGTACGGTGCTGTTTACGAATCTTGCCAACGACCCCGCCGTAGAACGTATCGCTACGCCGCGTATGGCGCTTACCTGCGCGGAATATCTCGCGTTCGAATGTGGCATGCACGTGCTTGTAATTATGACGGACATCACGAACTACGCGGAAGCGCTCCGCGAAGTTTCGGCGGCGCGGCGGGAAGTACCCGGTCGGCGCGGTTATCCCGGTTATCTGTATACCGACCTTGCTTCGCTGTACGAGCGTGCGGGGCGGATTCGCGGCAAAGAGGGTTCGATTACGCAGATTCCCATTTTAACGATGCCTGAGGACGATAAAACGCACCCGATTCCCGACCTTACGGGGTATATCACGGAAGGGCAGATTATTCTTTCGCGCGAACTTTATAAAAAGGGCGTTACGCCGCCCATCGACGTGCTTCCTTCGCTTTCCCGTCTGAAAGATAAAGGCATCGGCAGAGGCAAGACGAGAGAGGACCACGCGGACACGATGAACCAGCTGTTCGCGGCGTACGCGAGGGGCAAAGAATGCAAGGAGCTTTCCGCGATTCTGGGCGAGGCGGCGCTTTCCGATACCGATAAACTATACGCGAAATTTGCGGAAGAATTTGAAAAGAAGTACGTTTCGCAGGGATTCACCACGGCGCGCAGCATCGAAGAAACGCTGGATACGGGCTGGGAACTTCTGAGAATTCTGCCCGTTTCGGAATTGAAGCGTATCCGCGAAGAGTATATCGAAAAATATCTGCACCGCGGCGAAAGCAAGGCGGAATAAGGCGAAAGCCGGCGGGCTTTGCGGTTAAAAAGCAAAGCGGAGAAACAGGAACAGAAATATGGCAAGGCTGAACGTAAACCCCACGAGAATGGAGTTGAAAAAATTGAAGGCGCGGCTTTCCACGTCGGTGCGCGGGCATAAACTGCTGAAAGACAAGTCGGACGAGATGATCCGGCGGTTTTCGGAAATCGTCCGCGAAGCGAAGCGGCTGCGCGAGGACGTGGAATCGGAAATCGCTTTAACGTTGAAGCGGTTTTCTGTGGCGCGTTCGTTTACGCCTGCTTACGAAGCGGAAACGGCGTTTGCGATGCCCGCTACGGCAATCAGCGCGGAATGCGACGTGGAAAGCATCATGGGCGTGGACGTGCCGAAAATTTCGCTGCTCGGCGCCGCGGAAAACGATTCCGAGGGCGTTGCCGCGGGTGCGGCGGAGGTGCCGTATGCTTTCCCCGAAATCACGGGAGAGGCGGACGAGGCGGTGAAAGCCGCGTACACGTTGCTGCCGAAGATGCTGAAGCTTGCCGAAACGGAAAAGGCGGTGCGGATGCTGGCGGACGAGATAGAACGGAACAAACGGCGCGTGAACGCGCTGGAATACGTGATGATTCCGCAGCTGAACGAAACGATTAAATATATCAAAGATAAGCTTGACGAGAACGAGCGCGCAAGCATCGTGCGGCTGATGAAAGTGAAGAGCAAAGCGTAAAATGATATTGAATGAAGGCTTCCGGTAAGGAAGCCTTTTTTTTGCCGCATAAAATATTTGCGGAATTTGATTCGAAAAGTCGTTTAAAGCGCTTGATTTTTTCGATTGTTTGTGATATAATTTGTTTGACGAAACGGAAGAACGCTTTTTTTTCGTTTTGCCGATTGAAAAAATCTTTCGGGATCATTTGTTTTTTCTATGAATACTGAAGAACTGAAAACATTTATCTGTCTTTGTAAAGTAAAAAATTTCACGCTGGCTGCCGAGCAGATGTATATTGCGCAGTCTACCGTAACTAACCGCATTGTGGAGCTGGAAAAGGACGTAGGGAAGAAGCTTTTCAACCGCGCTTCGAAAAAGGTGATTCTTACGGAGGAGGGGCGCATCTTTCTGAAATACGCCGAGCGTATTCTGGAGCTGCAGGATACTTCCATTGCCGAGATGAACGCCGTATCGGCGTATCGGCAGAAGATTGCCGTAGGCTCGGTAAACGCCACGTACGAAAGCTTTGTGAAGCCCGTGCTGGACAGGTGTCTGCACGAAGCGGACGACGTTGCCGTGAAAGTGGTGATCGGGCATTCGATGAACCTCATTCAGATGTTGCAGGACAACGTGCTAGATATGGCGTTTTCGTCGATTCCGCTGAAGCGCGCGGGGTTCGAGTGTATGGAATACGACACGGACAGACTGGCGCTTGTTATCGGCAAAGGGTACAACCGGTATAAAGGCGGCGTGGACGAGGAAGGCTTGAAAAACATGTCGTATTTAATGTGCGACTTTTTAAGCGAAATCGGGGAATTTATCCGTTCGCTGTTCCCGGCGGATCATGTGTTTAAACTGGAAGTGGATAATTCTTCGAAGCTGCTGCCGTATCTGGAAGAAGGGCTGGGGTATTCGTTCATGCCCTATAAGATGGTGAAAGATAAGATTGAGGAAGGCGTGCTGGAAGAGGTGCCCCTGATAGGGTTTAAATCGCTGAAAGTAATCACGTATCTGATTTACCGCCAGAATTACGACCCGATGACGTTTTTAAAATACGCGCCGAAAAACTGACGTCGCGAACGCTGTGCAAGGGAACGGGTGAAAACGGTGCCTGAAAACGGCGGAAGCGGGCAAAAAAGCAACAAAACGGGCGGAAAAAACGTAAAAACAGGCGTTTGAAAAAAAATTCTTATAAAAATAAAAATTTTTTCGGAAAACCTGTTAAAAACAGTTGACAAAACAAAAATTTTTTAGTATTATAATTAGGCTGTTCACGAAATACGGAACGCTTGTAACGGTTGAGAAATCAAAGCCTTGAAAGTATCGGAAGCGGACGGCTTAACATCGCGGGGTGGAGCAGCTAGGTAGCTCGTCGGGCTCATAACCCGAAGGTCGCAGGTTCGAATCCCGCCCCCGCAACCATTAAATGGCGGCGTAGCTTAGTTGGTTAGAGCGATCGGTTCATACCCGATAGGTCATAAGTTCGAATCTCATCGCCGCTACCATTTGCAAACGATGCGAACGCGGTTCGCGTGTGAGATATATAAAATGTGGCCCCATGGTCAAGCGGTTAAGACACCACCCTTTCACGGTGGTAACATGGGTTCAAGTCCCGTTGGGGTCACCAGATTAAAACAAATCCGAACAATCTTGTTCGGATTTGTTTTTTACTATAAATTTGTTTGTATTGTAAAAGGTGTCAAGAACGGACATTGTCGCCGCTTTTTTTCAGTGTACGAGCTTGCGGAAAATTTTATTAAAAACAAAAGAATTTTTAAGAATCTGCTTGCTTTTTTGTGAAGTTAAATTATTTATCTAAAAATTTTTCGGCATCCGAAAACAGCGTTTCGATATCGACGTTTAAAATTTTCGCAATCACATATATTTCTTTGTCGGTGGCGTTTCTGAGTTGTCCTTCCAGCTTGGAATAGCTGGTGGGGTTGATATCGCATCCGGCAAGCTGCATCTGCGCGATAAAATCTTTTTGTTTGATATTTCTTTCTTTGCGTAATTTTTCAACGTTTTTTCCGATAATATTATATTCCCCGTAAGATTTTTTCCTGAGTTTCATTAGTTTACCTTCAGTATATTTCTTTTTCGGAATTATAATACAGAAAACGCTTGACATAATTCCGAAACGGAATTATAATAAGAATATCCTGAAAAATTTTAAATAGAAAGGAGAGAAAGTATATGAATGAAATTCGGAAAAACAAGGAAGAAGAAGCGGAAATTGTTTCCGCAAAATTTGCAATGCCGAAAATAGAAGTTATCGTTCTTAAAGTACTGATTATCGGTTTTGCTTTGTTGGGGGTGGTTGGAATAATTATAGGATTAACCCGCGGGGGTTTTACGTTGTGTAACTTTGTTTGGGTATCGGTTTTATTTGCTGTTTGTTGGGTTTTGCGTTTTTTTGGATTAAAAGATTCAAAATTTAATGTTACCAACAAGGCGATTAACGGAGTAAATTCGCTATTGCTTTTCAAAAAATCTTATCGTTATCGTTTGGATGAAATCGATAATATTGAAATGGAATCATCTGTTTTGGGAATACATACGTTGGTATTGCATTTTTCACAAGGCAAACTTAGCTCTCGGCGTGATGTCAACTATGGAAGCGGGGTGTTGGGGATGCGAGGTGCGAATGTGTTTCGGATTGCGTATATTGAAAATTACGAAGAAGTCTATGATAAACTTTCTGCTTTACTTGCAGGCATGAAAAACGATAAAGACGTAGCGATCGATATAGAAATGCGTAAAGTGGAAGCTGAGGATAGAAAAGCCGCTGCGTTTGAAATGGTGGCATCAAAGCTCGGTGGTACGGAAGCTGAACAAAATGACGCTTTAACGAAGCTGGAAAGGCTGCAGAAACTGAAAGAGAGCGGGGCGATTACCGAAGAGGAATACAACGAAAAGAAAACGGAGATGCTTAAAAATATATAGAGCTTTCAAAATTTTATAAATAAAAAATCGGCGTTGACTTTGGTAAGTCAACGCCGAAATTCGTTTACTTTGCGAATCGCAAATTATTCTTTTGCGGCAAGCTTCTTATAGCCTTCGAGACGCTCTTTCGAAGCCTGTTCTTCCTGCTTGTAGAGTTTTTCGGCAAGCTCGGGTTCCGTCTTTTTAAGCGACGCGAAACGAACTTCGCCCTGCAGGAACGCCTGATAATCGCCCGTGGGATCTTTCGAATCCAGCGTGAACGGATTCTTGCCTTCCGCTTCCAGCGTAGGATTGTAGCGATACAACTGCCAGTAGCCGCAATCCACGGCGTTCTTTTCTTCGCTCTGCGATTTCGTCATGTTGATGCCGTGGTTGATGCAAGGCGCATAGCAGATGATGAGGGAAGGTCCGTGGTAAGCTTCGGCTTCTTTCAAAGCTTTTACAAACTGCGCTTTATCCGAGCCCATCGCGCACTGCGCCACGTATACGTAGCCGTACGTGCTGGCAATCATGCCGAGGTCCTTCTTCTTCACTCTCTTGCCGCCGGCAGCGAATTTCGCAACCGCCGCGATAGGAGTGGACTTCGAAGCTTGTCCGCCGGTGTTGGAATAAACTTCGGTATCCAGCACAAGCACGTTTACGTCCTCGCCCGAAGCAAGCACGTGATCGAGCCCGCCGTAGCCGATGTCGTACGCCCAGCCGTCGCCGCCGATAATCCAGAAGGATTTCTTCACAAGGCAATCTTTCGCCTTTAAGATGTCGTTTACAAGTTCAAGCTCTTCGCCCTCGCAATCGTCCTTGCACTTTTCAAGGTCTGCCACAAGCGCCGCGGCGGTTTTCTTGCTGCCTTCCGCGTCGTCCATGTTTTCC
>DLQW01000023.1:29418-29612 GCA_002474405.1 Christensenella sp. UBA7597
AGTAAGAATCTTCTTGCATTCGGGGTACTCGTTCCAGAGTTCCGCAAGCGCGGCAACCTTATCTTTCAGAGCTTCTCTTCTCGCCTTGTACGCAAGGTTCATGCCGAAGCCGAATTCCGCGTTGTCCTCGAAGAGGGAGTTCGCCCATGCGGGACCGTGTCCCTGTTTGTTGGTGGTGTAAGGGCAGGTAGGGG
>DLQW01000064.1:0-12196 GCA_002474405.1 Christensenella sp. UBA7597
GATCTTCTGAATCTCGTGAGAAGTACGGAAACCATCAAAGAAGTTGATGAATGGAACGTGGCCCTTCAGTGCAGAAAGATGTGCAACTGGGGTAAGATCCATAACTTCCTGTACGGAAGAAGAAGCCAGCATCGCAAAGCCCGTCTGGCGGCAAGCCATTACGTCGGAATGGTCGCCGAAGATGTTCAGCGAGTGCGCCGCAAGCGCACGGGCGGATACGTGCATTACCATAGGCAGAAGTTCGCCGGAGATCTTGTACATGTTGGGAATCATTAAAAGCAAGCCCTGCGAAGCCGTGTACGTGGTGGTAAGAGCGCCGGCGGAAAGGGAGCCGTGAACCGCGCCCGCAGCGCCGCCCTCCGATTCCATTTCGGCGATTTTAAGCTTCTGTCCCCACATATTCGTGCGTTTTGCCGTAGCCCATTCGTCGGCGGATTCCGCCATAGGCGAAGAGGGCGTAATCGGGTAGATGGCGGCAACTTCGGAGAACGCGTACGCAACGTGCGACGCGGCGGTATTGCCGTCGATGGTCATTTTTTTCATCGAAAAAAGCCTCCGTTAAAATATTTTTTTGTCTTATTGTGCGTCAGGTGCGGCAACCGCGCGTTTTCGCCGCAAAATTTCTTGCAGGCAAAGAAAAACGGGCAGCCGCAGCCTCGCGTATATATTATAACTTTTATTTTATTTTAAGTCAATAGCAAAACGCGGAAAATCGCAAAAATTTTTTGTGCAAATTTAATGTTTTTGAGAAAAATCGAAAATTTCACTGGTTTTTCATAGACTTTTTATTGTGTTTTTCGCGAAAATCATTGTATTTTTCGTGATTTTTTGTTATAATATTCCGTAATCGATACAGGCGGCGGAATCTCCGGGCGGAAAAGCGTTCCGGCTTTTTGCGCCGCAGAACGGAAAAGGACGTAAAAAATTGAGCGAAAAAAACGGCACAACCGAATACGACGGCGCGGCGGAAAGCGGCGCGGGCGAAGCGTTTTTCGCGGAAGAGAATCGCAAAACGCCCGCGGTAAAACTGGAAAACGTTTCTTTCGCGTACGGCGACGGCGAAAAAAACGCGCTGGAAAACGTATCGCTGGAAATCGGACAGGGCGAGTTCGTGGCGATTCTGGGGCATAATGGCAGCGGAAAATCTACGCTGGCGCGCCTTATCAACGGCTTGCTGACGCCTTCCGCGGGAAAAATTTTCGTGCTCGGCATGGATTCTTCCGACAGGAAAAATCTGTTCGAAATCAGAAAAAACGCGGGCGTGGTGTTTCAGAATCCCGATAACCAGACGGTGGCGAGCGTGGTGGAGGACGACGTTGCGTTCGGGCCCGAAAACACGGGCGTGCCGCGGGAAGAAATCGGGCGGCGAATCGATTTCGCCCTGCGCGCGGTTGGAATGGAAGAATTCCGCCATGCGGAAGCAACGAAGCTTTCTGGCGGGCAGAAGCAGCGCGTAGCCATAGCCGGCGTTCTTGCGTTGCAGCCGCGGATTATTATTCTGGACGAATCCACGGCGATGCTCGATCCGCGCGGGCGGCGCGAGATAACGTCGGTGGTGCAGAAGCTCAATAAAGAAAATAAAATCACGGTGATCGCCATAACGCACTTCCCGGAAGAAGCCATGCTTGCCGACCGCGCGATTGTGCTGCACCGCGGAAGAGTGGTGCTGCAGGGCAAGCCCGAAGAAGTGCTGAAAAGCGAAGAAGAATTGCTTTCTTACAATCTCGCGCTGCCGAAAAGCGTAAAAATATGCAGAGACCTGCGCGCGCGGGGGCTGAACGTGCCCGATTCGCTTTCGCCCGAAGAAATCGCGAAGGAAATCGCTTCGCAGATTGCAAAAAACGGCGGAACAACGGACGGCGACGAGAAACATGCGGCAGCCGAAACGGAAAGCAAAGCGACGGGCGGCGCGGCGGTGGAAAAAAACGCGGTTGCGGAAAGCAGAGACATCGTCGATTGCAGAAATTTGTATTTTTCGTACGACGGCGCGGAAGAGCACGCGCTGAACGGTGTTTCGCTGCAGATCGGCGAGGGAGAATTTTTCGGAATCATCGGGCATACGGGCAGCGGAAAATCCACGTTCGTGCGGCACCTGAACGCGCTGGAAAAATTGCCCACGGCGCAGAAAAAGTACAAACCGAAGAAGAAAAAGAAAAACGCCGCGGAGATTCCCGAAGAAAAACGCACCGTTTTAACGGTGGACGGATTTGACCTGACGGATAAAACCACCGACTTTTTTGCGCTGCGTTCCAAAGTGGGCATGGTGTTTCAGTATCCGGAATATCAGCTGTTTGCGGAAACGGTGTCTGCGGACGTGGCGTTCGGGTTGAAAAATTTTTCGAAAACGCCGTTGAGCGCCGAAGAAACCGAACGCGCCGTGAAAGAGGCGTTGGAAACGGTGGGGCTGAAGTACGAAGAGGTGAAAGATAAATCGCCGTTCGAACTTTCGGGCGGGCAGAAACGCCGCGTCGCGATTGCGGGCGTCATCGTAACGAAGCCTGAAATCCTCGTGCTGGACGAGCCCGCGGCGGGGCTGGACCCGCTTGGCAAGGAAGAAATCGCCGCGCTTTTGAAAAAAGTACATTCCGACTGGTGCAAAACCGTCATCGTGGTATCGCACGATATGGATGAAATCGCGGAATCCTGCGATCGCGCCGCCGTATTTTCGGAAGGGAAAATCGCGTTTTGCGATACGCCGGAAAAATTGTTTACGCAGGACGCGGAAGCGCTGTTTTCGCTGGGGCTCGATATTCCCGTAACGGCGAAAATTTCCCGCGCGCTGGCGGCGGAAGGCATTGTCGCCTCGTCCGACTTGACGGAAAAGGGATTCGTGAACGCCGTGGCGGAACGGTTCGTCGCGGGCAGAACGGCAAGCGGCAAAACGGAAAATACGGAAACGGCAAGCGGCGCGGCGGAGGAAAACGGCAAAGCCGTTGCCGGCGGGATAACTGCGGGAGGCGAAAAACATGAGTAAAATCACCTTCGGCAGATACGTTCCTACCGATTCGTTTGCGGATAAGTGCGATCCGCGCGGCAAACTGCTGCTGCTTATCGCATACATCACGGCGGTGTTTCTCGCGAAGAATTTTTACGGGCTGGCAGTCGTGGCGGTGATGTTGATTGTGTTTATGGCGGCGGCGAAAGCCTCTCCGCTGAAAGTGCTTGCCGCGGTGAAAGGCGTGCTGTTTTTGCTGCTGTTTACCGTAATCATCAACCTGTTTTTCTATAAGGGCGGCGAGCCGATTTTCAGCTGGGGGATTATCAGAATCTCGAAAGAGGGGCTGTTTGCCACGTTGTTTCTGGCGGCGCGGCTGGTGCTTCTCGTCTGCGGATCTACGCTGCTTACCGTAACCACTTCGCCCGTCGCGCTTACGGACGGGCTGGAAAGTCTGCTTACGCCGCTGAAATGGATTCGTTTCCCTGTACACGAACTGGCGCTCATCATGTCCATCGCGCTTCGGTTTATTCCCATTCTTTCGGATGAAACCGCGCGGATTATGTCGGCGCAGCAGGCACGCGGCGCCGATTTCGAAACGGGGGGGCTCGTGAAGCGCGTGAAAGCGCTGATTCCCGTGCTGATACCGCTTTTAATCAGCGCGTTCCGGCGGGCGGACGAACTGGGCGACGCGATGGACGCACGCTGCTATTCGGGCAGCAAAGTGCGTACGAAGTATAAAAAACTGCGGTTTACGGCGCGGGATATCGCCGTATTCGTCGCGGGGGCGGCAATGGTTGCGGGCGTCGTTCTGTTGCGCGTTTATTTTCCCTGGAACGTATAGACGTGCGGGAAAGTCGCGGAAAAAATTTTTAGAGGAGGGGAAAACGGATGCGGTACGTGGCGGAAATTGCATACGACGGCACGAATTACGCGGGCTGGCAGCGCCAGAAAAACGCCGTCAGTGTGCAGGAATTGCTGGAAAACGCGTTTTTTTCGGCGTTTAAAACGCGCGTTGCCGTAACGGCGAGCGGCAGAACGGACGCGGGCGTGCACGCGCTTTCGCAGATAGTGCATTTCGACGCGGCGCTTACGATTCCGCCCGAAAAATTTCCCGAAGCGCTCAACAAATTTCTGCCCGACGATATATCGGTGCTGAGAAGCGGCGCCGCGCGCGAAGGGTTCGATGCCAACCGCACGGCGAAGAAAAAAACGTACCGTTATTCGCTGTACGTTTTCCCGCAGCGGCTGCCCGTAAAAGAACGGTACGCCGTTTATCTGCAAAGCGCGCCTTCCGCGGAAAAGCTGAAAGAGGCGGCGAAGCTGTGCGAGGGCGAACACGATTTCAAAGCGTTCTGCGCGGCGAATTCTTCCGTAAAAACCACGGTGCGCACGGTGTATCGCGCAGACGCGGAAGAGAAAATTTCAAAAATCGGCGCCGCGGGAGATACGCTGCGGGAGATAGATATTTACGTAACGGGCAACGGCTTTTTGTATAATATGGTGCGTACGATGACGGGCGAAATTTTAGCGCTTGCGGAAGGGAAACGCACGGCGAAAAGCCTGCAGGAAGCGTTTGCGACGGGCAGGCGCGAACTTCTCGGCAAAACGATGCCCGCCAAGGGGCTGACGTTGTTCGATGTGGATTACGGCTACGATTTATTCGCGGAAGAGAAAGCGGATAAAACGACGGAATAAGAGGCAAAATACAGGAAAAGGAAAGCTATGATTATTTATCGCATATTCGATTCGTTTATCACAATGTACACCTACATGAAAGGGTGTTACAACACGGGTAATTTCGAAGTTTTGCACAACAACGCGAAGTTATACGCCGCCGCGGTGTTGTCGGGCGTCGGCGTATGGGTGATACTGGAACTTCTGCTCGGCTTCGGTTTGTACGCTATGGCGAAAAAGCGCAATTTCGAAAAACGTTACATGGCGTTTATTCCGTTCGTGAATATGCTGTACGCGGGGCGGCTTGCGGGCGAAACGCGGCTGTTCGGGCAAAGAATGAAGCATGCGGGCGTGTTCGTGATGGCGGCGCAGCTCATCGCGGTGCTTGTGGGGGCGTTCAGTATCTTTGCGGAAGTTACGCTCAACGCGAATTATCTTATCAAGGCGGTTTCTTCCGCCGACGGCAGAACCGTTTCGTTGATCTACGTAACCGAAAGCGGCGGATCTCCCACCAGCAGTTTTGCCGCATTTTTAAACGGCTACGTCAACGTGGCTTCCTACGTGCTTTCCATCGTGGAACTGGTGTATTCCATCTTCCTGTTTATCACCGCTTCGGCGCTGTTCAGAAGATACGCGCCCGCTTCGTATACGGGGCTCGCGATTCTTTCGCTGTTTATTCCCGCGGCGTTCCCGATTATCGTGTTCGTGCTGAGAAACAAACAGCCTGTGGATTATGCGGAATATATCAGAAAAAAGCGGGAAGCGTACTATCGCCGTTACGGCGCGCCGGGCGGCTACGGCGGCTATAACAATTCTCCTTACGGCGGCGGGTACGGCGGCGGAACGTACGGTTCTGCGGGCGGCGCCGATCCCTACCGCGGCAACGGCGAAAACAACCGTTCGGGCGGCTCTGCGGACGACGAGCCTTTTTCGGAATTCGGCGGTTCGGGAAATTCTTCGGAAAACCGTGCGGACGGCGGCAACGACGATTCGCCTTTTTCGGATATAGACGGCTGAAACAATTTTATTTATGCAATCGTTTGCGGGGCACGGCGTTTTACGCGGTTCCCCGCAAAAATTTTTTATCGAAAAAGGCGTAAAACGCTTTACTTGCCGCCGCTCGCCGTGCTATAATAGATATAATTACAGGTTATACTTATATTTTGTCTGCGCGCGGGCGTTCTGCCTGTCGCGGACGAAAAAAACAAAGAGGCAGACAATGTTTTCGGAAAACGTTTCGGCAATCGCCACGCCGCACGGAAAAGGCGGCATCGCGATTATTCGTATCAGCGGAAAAAATCCGCTGGAAATTGCGGAAAAAATGTTCCGTCCGCGCGGGAAGGTAGCGGTGAAAGATTTTCAGCCGTACAGAATGTACCCCGGCGATATTCTTTGCGACGGTTTTTCCGATTACGGGCTGTGCGTGTATTTCAAAGCGCCGTATTCGTACACGGGCGAGGACGTGGTGGAATTTCAGTGCCACGGAGGCGAGTGCGTTGCCGCGGGAATTTTAAAGCGCACGTTCGCGCTGGGCGCGGCGCCCGCGGGACGGGGCGAATTTACGAAGCGCGCGTTTTTAAACGGCAAACTTTCCTTATCTTCCGCCGAGGGCGTGGCGGATCTTATCAACGGCGAATCGGAAGCGGAAATCCGCGCGGGGTATCTTTTATATAACGAAAAACTTACGGGGCGCGTGCGCGAACTGCAGAACGTTCTGAAAAATACGCTCGCCGCCATCGGCGCCGGGGTGGATTATCCCGAAGAGGACGTGGAAGAGGAAAGCCGCGAAGAAGTGCGCGCCGCGTTGCAGAAAGCGAAGAACGGCATCGGCGTGCTGCTTGCGGGCTACGGTACGGGCAGGCGCGCGAAAACGGGCGTTACGGTGGCGATCTGCGGAAAGCCCAACACGGGCAAAAGCTCGATACTCAATCGCCTGCTCGGTTACGATAAAGCCATCGTTTCCGCCACGGCGGGCACTACGCGCGACGCGGTGGAAGGCGAAATCGAACTGGAAGGCGTCCGCTTCAGATTTTACGATACCGCGGGCGTGCGCGAAAGCGGCGACGAGATAGAAAACGCGGGCATCGCGCTGGCGGAAAAGCTGATAAAAAGCGCGGACCTGCGCGTGTTCGTATCGGCAAAGGGCGCGCCGTTCACGCAGGAGGACGCGCAGGCGCTGGAACTGGCGAAGTGCGGCGCGTATATCAAAGTGCTGAACAAAGCGGACCTGAAAGGCGACGAGACGGAAACGGACGCGGACGTTACCGTTTCCGCGGCGACGGGCGAAGGCTTTGCCGAACTGAAACGGCTGTTGGTATCGCGCGGCGTCGGCGAGCGCACGGAAGAAAGCGCGTTTCTGGTGGAGGAGCGGCATTATCAGGCGCTGTTGCGGGCGAAAGAGACTCTAAAATCCGCGTTGGCGGATATCGACTCCGCGCCGCTGGATATGCTTTCCGTTACCGTGCAGGAAGCATGGGAAACGCTCGGCGAAATTACGGGCGAAACCGCTTCGGAAGAGATTATATCCGAAATATTTTCCAAGTTCTGCGTCGGCAAATAATAAACGCGCGCGAAAAACGGCGCATACCTTTGTCGTGTGTATGCGCTGCTTTTGAGCCGCGCATATCGCGTAATTAAGGCGTTTTGCGCAGCATAAGGCAATAATTAAAAACACAAAAGGATAAATTATGGTTAATCTGGATTTATACCGTGTGTTCTATACGGTGGCGAAAAACGGTTCGCTTACAAAAGCCGCCGAAGAACTCTATATTTCGCAGCCTGCCGTATCGCAATCGGTGAAGCAGCTGGAAAATCAGCTGGGCGTTACGCTTTTCAACCGCACGCACCGCGGCATGGAGCTTTCGGAAGAGGGCGGAAAGCGCATTATCGGCAAGGTGGAACGCGCGCTGCGCCTTCTGGAAGAGGCGGAAAACGAAGTGGGCGGCGCCGTGGCGCGCCGCGGCGCAGAACTCTGTTTAAGCGCTTCCGACGAGGTATTCCGCTACATTCTGGCGGATAAAATCGCGGCGTTTTCCAAAAAATTCCCCGCCGTGCGATTGAAAATTCTGCGTTTGAAAGACGAAAAAGCAAAGGAAATGCTGCGCGGCGGCAAGGTGGACGCGGTGTTCGGGGAACAGCCGTACGTCTGCGAGGAACACATCGCTTCGTTCCCTTCGGGTGTATCGCTTTCCAAAGTATATCTCGGCGATAAAAAGCAGGCGGAACGGCTGGAAGGCGCTTCGAAATGTCTGAAAAGCGCGCGGGGCAAAAAGGCGTGCGACGCGCACGTCTGTGCGGCAAAATTGCCGCTTATCGCGCTGGAAGGCGACGACGACGGCGCGGCGATCGCGGGGGTAACGGCGGAAACGGCGAAAGAACTTGCGGCGGCTGGTGCCGGCGTGGTGCTGTTGCCGCAGATTTATGCGGAAAAAGAACTTTCGGAAGGAAAGTTATTCGTGCTGCCCATCGCTCCGCCCGAAAATCCGGCGAAAACGCTGTACGTTTCAATCAATCCGAAATCCGAAAAAGAAAAGCTCGTTTCGGCATTTTTATCGATTGCGGGCATGAACCGTTCCTGCGGGGAATAACCGCGCCGCGGAACAGCCGCGCGGGCGCGGCGGAAAAATTTTTCAACGATTATAAGGAAAATATATGGCAAAACCAAATCAGAGACTTCGTAATTTTTGTATCATAGCGCACATCGATCACGGCAAAAGCACGCTTGCCGACAGACTGATGGAACGCACCGGGCAGGTAAGCAAGCGCGACATGGAAGATCAGCTGCTCGATTCGATGGATATCGAACGCGAACGCGGCATCACCATCAAACTGACGCCGGTGAGAATGTTTTATCAGGCGAAAGACGGCGAGGAGTACGAATTTAATTTAATCGATACGCCGGGACACGTGGACTTCACCTACGAGGTAAGCCGTTCGCTTGCGGCGTGCGAAGGCGCGATTCTGGTGGTGGACGCCACGCAGGGCGTGGAAGCGCAGACGCTTGCCAACGTGTATCTCGCGCTGGAAAACAATCTGGAAATTCTGCCCGTCATCAATAAAATCGATCTGCCGAGCGCCCGCGTGGACGAGGTGAAAAAAGAAATCGAGGACGTCATCGGGCTGGACGCTTCCTATGCGCCGTGCGTTTCGGCGAAAGAGGGCATCAACATCGACGAACTTCTGGAAGCGATTCCCAAATATTTTCCCGCGCCGCAGGGCGATACGGACGCGCCGCTGAAAGCGCTGATTTTCGATAGTTATTACGATAATTACAAAGGCGTTATTCTGTTCGTGCGTATTTTCGACGGCGGCGTGCAGCCGGGCGATAGAATCAAAACGTTTTTATCGCCCAACGTGTACGACGTAACCGAAGTGGGCGCGTTCGCGCCGAACCTTCTGCCGCAAAGCAAACTTTCGGCGGGCGAAGTAGGGTATATCGCCGCCTCCATCAAATCCATTCAGGACGTAGAAGTGGGCGACACGGTTACGAATGCCGAACGTCCCGCGAAAGAGGCGCTGCCGGGCTATAAAAAAAGTCAGCCCGTGGTGTTCTGCGGCATTTACCCTCTGGACGGCAGCAAATTCGGCGATCTGAAAGACGCGATTATGAAATTGCAGCTGAACGACGCGTCGCTGATTTTCGAACCGGATACGTCGGTAGCGCTCGGCTTCGGCTTCCGCTGCGGGTTTCTGGGGCTGCTGCATATGGAAATCATTCAGGAGCGCATCGAACGGGAGTTCAATCTCGACATCATCACCACGGCGCCGTCGGTTTCGTATAAAGTGCACAAGACGGACGGAACGGAATTTTTCGTGGATAATCCATCGCATTTGCCGCCCGTATCGGAAATCGAATATATGGAAGAGCCTATCGTCAAGGCGGATATTTACACGCCGCCCGATTATATGGGCGCGGTGATGGATTTGTGCAAAGATAAGCGCGGCGTATTCAAAAATATGTCGTATGTGGACGAACGCCGCGTGAAGCTGGAATACACGCTGCCGCTGAACGAAATCGTGTACGACTTTTTCGACGGACTGAAATCCCGCACGAAAGGCTACGCAAGTTTCGATTACGAACTGGCGGGCTACGAACGTTCGAAGCTTGTGAAGCTGGATATTCTGCTGAACGGCGAAGTGTGCGACGCGCTTTCTTCCATCGTGTTCGAAGAGCGCGCATACGAACGCGGCAGAACGCTTTGCGAAAATCTGAAAGACGCTATCCCGCGCCAGCTGTTCGAAGTGCCTGTGCAGGCGGCAGTGGGCGGCAAAGTCATCGCCCGCGAAACGGTGAAAGCCGTGCGGAAAGACGTGCTTGCCAAGTGCTACGGCGGCGACATCACGCGCAAACGCAAACTTCTCGAAAAACAGAAAGAGGGCAAGAAGCGTATGCGCAAGGTGGGCAGCGTGGAAGTGCCGTCGGAAGTGTTCATGGAGATTTTGAAAACCAACAAAGATTAAACAATGCTCGTGCCCTCGCGGGTGCGGCTGATAAGCGGCGCAATACTTTGTCGCCCTCCGTGCGGTCTTGGTCTCGTACGTCTTGTACGTTCCCTGCGCCCGTACTCAGGCTTCGCTTCTTGCTTGCTTCTGAACCGCGGGCGAAACTGAAAGACAAATTAAGGCTGAAATTAAAATTACAGGTGAAATTATGGCAGGAATTTATATTCATATTCCGTTTTGCAGGCAGAAATGCTCGTATTGCGACTTCGTTTCGTTTCCCGATAAAATCGGGTATGCCGAAGCGTACATGGCGTGCGTTTACAAAGAACTGAAAATGCGCGGCGAAGAATTGAAAGGCAGAACGTTCGATACGGTGTATTTCGGCGGCGGCACGCCTTCGTATATTCCGCCCAAACTTATTTTAGGCGCCATGAACCGCATCCGCGAAAGCTTCACCCTTTCCGATAACGCCGAAATCACGCTGGAACTCAACCCCGGCACCATCGGCGAAGAAAAGGTGAAAATTTACGAAAAAGCGGGCATCAACCGTTTTTCCGTCGGCTTGCAGACGGCAATCGATTCGCAGCTCGAAGATATCGGCAGAATCCACAACGTGCACGATTACGTGTATGCAACCAAACTTCTGAAAGGCAAAAATTTCAGTACCGACGTGATGCTCGGTTTAAAAAATCAGACGAAAGCCGATATTAAAAAGACCATCGAACTGGCGGCGGCTTGCGGCTCGTCGCACATTTCCATGTACGCCCTTACGGTAGAGGACGGCACGCCCATATACACCGATTATCTGAACGGCGAACTGCCCGATTCCGACGAAGTGGCGGATATGTACGATTACGGGCGGAATCTTTTGGATAAACTGGGCTATCGCCGCTACGAAATTTCGAATTTCGCAAAGCCGGGCTTCGAAAGCCGCCACAATCTGAATTACTGGCGGCGCGGCGAATATATCGGCGTGGGGCTTGCCGCTTCTTCGTTTATGAACGGCAAACGCTTCACGAACACGTTCAACCTCGACGATTATATGAAATGCGTGATTTCCGGCTTCTTCCCCGCGGTAGATTGCGAGGAAGTAAACGAAACGGACGCGAAATTCGAAAAGGTGATGCTTGCGTTGCGCACAGCCGAGGGGCTTTCGCTTGCGGAATACGAAAAAGAATTTTCTTCGTCGTTCGAAGAAGATTTCCCCGCGGCGCTTTCGAAAACGCGCAAATATCTCGATTTTTCCGAGGACGGCTCGCGCGTGAAAATCAAGGACGAATATCTGTACGTGCAGAACCGGATTCTGATGCCGTTTATGGAAGAACCGCGGCAGAGAGATTGAACAAAAACGGAAAACAAACCGACGGAAAATAACCATAAAAGGGGTAAAAAATATGCAAAAACGCGAATTTACACTGCAATCGAAGTACGATAATCTTGCGCTTTCCTGCGCCGAATACACGGCGGAGGGACTTACGCAGACAAACGCGAAAGGCGTTGTGCAGATCGTGCACGGCATGTGCGAATACAAGGAACGCTACGAGGGATTCATCGATTATCTCACGCAAAACGGCTATATCGTATTCGCGCACGATCACAGAGGACACGGCGGCAGCGTTACGGCAAACGAAAATCTCGGCTATTTCGGCGATAAAAAGGGCAAGGCAATCGTAGACGACGCGGCGCTGGTTACCGATGAAATCAGACGGCTGTATCCAGGGCTGAGCGTTACCCTGTTCGGGCACAGCATGGGTTCGCTCGTCGTGCGCGCGTATATTCAGAAATACGAAGAAAAAATCGATAAACTGATTGTTTGCGGCTCGCCTTCGAAAAACTCTCTCGCGGTGTTCGGGCTGATGCTGAACGGCTTGATTTCGGCGTTCCGCGGCAAAAAATACAGAAGTCGGCTGATGGCGAACGCTTCCACGGGCGGCGGCGACGATAAATTCCCCGGCGAGGGTAAAAACGCCTGGCTCACGCGCGATAAAGCGGTGGTGGAAAAATACAACGCGGACGAAAAGTGCAATTTCATTTTCACCTGCAACGGCTTTTCCAACCTGCTGCACCTTGTGAAAAACGTGTACAAAAAGAAGAGATATCCCGCGAAACATTCCGGTTTGCCCGTTTTCTTCATGGCGGGGG
>DLQW01000064.1:12228-37461 GCA_002474405.1 Christensenella sp. UBA7597
GGGGCGGACGATCCCGTGATCGGAAACGAAAAGAAATGGCTTGCGGCGCAGCAATTTCTGCGCGACGTCGGCTACAAAAACGTTACGGGAAAACTGTACCCGAAAATGCGGCACGAAATTTTAAACGAGACGGGCAAAGAGGAAGTATACGCCGATGCGCTTGCGTTCATCGAAAAAACGGCGGAAAAACAGGCGTAAACGGCAAAATAACGGCAGAACTTGCGAAAAATTTTTGTAAAGATTCGTCGAAATCGTTGATTTTTGGCGATTTATATAGTATAATAAACATAGAAAATTCGTTTTTTCCGCGGCGCACGTTTAAAAAACGGCGGAATCGGAAGCGGAAAACTACGGAAGGAGAAAAAGATGTTAAATTCGTTACTTATCGGCGGCGGCGCGATTGCGGCGATCGTTATCGTGGCGCTTGTAATCGTTCTGGTGATTGCAATCGTCGCCTGGTGGATTAAAACCGCCAACGCGCTCGTTCGCCTGAACAACAAAGCGGAAGAGGCATGGGCTACCATCGACGTATTTCTGAAGAAGAGATACGATCTCATCCCCAACCTGGTGGAAACCGTGAAAGGCTATGCCAAGCACGAAAGTGAAACGCTTACCAACGTTGTGGCGGCGCGTAACGCGGCGGGCGCGGCGAAAACGCCCGAAGAAAAGATGCAGGCGGCAAACGCCCTCAATTCTTCGTTGAAAGTGCTGCTCAACGCGGTGCAGGAATCGTATCCTCAGCTGAAAGCGGACGCAAACTTCCGCGATTTGCAGGAACAGCTTAAGAGCCTCGAAGGCGAACTGGAAAGCGCGCGCAGATATTATAACGGCGTTGTAAAATCGTTCAACAACAAAATTCAGGTGTTCCCTTCCTCCATCGTTGCCAACAAAAAAGGCTACGAGAAGAAGAAGTACTTCGAACTGGATAGCGAAGAAGAAAGAAAGAACGTTAAAGTTTCGTTCTGAAACTGTTCTGCGGGAGATTTTGGTATGAAATATACATTTTCAGCGTCTTCCGTAACGAAAAAAGCGAAATCGCGGACGCGGTGGTTTGCCGCGCTCGCGTTTCTGCTTTTTTTTGTTATCACGGGCGTTTTTGCTTCGGCGTTTTCTTTCCGTTCCGCTCCCGTTAACGGCGCGAACGGCGGGGGAGTCGCTTCTGCGGAAGGCGGTATTGCGGCGCAGTCCTCTTCGTATTCGGGCGACGCGTTTACGGTGAATCGATACGAAGCCACGGTTAAGATCAATGCGGACAGAACGATTTATATTCGCGAACGGATTGTGGTTACGATGAACCAGAGCGAGGGCACGCAGTTTTATCGCTCGCTGCCCGTCGATCAGGGCGACGCTTATTACAATCTTTCGGGAAAGCGGCTCAACTATCCGGAAAACACGGTTTCGGAAGATAGTTTTTCCGTCATCGAAAACCCCGATAACAGCGATTATATCGATATCGTTGTATACGGCGGCATTATGAAAAGCGTAACATGGGCATACGAATTTTCGTATTTCATGCGCTCGTCCGAAACCACGGCAAACGGACTGGGACTCGACGTTGTGGGCGGCGGCTGGACGGTGCCTTTAAACAACGTAACCGTTACGGTGAATTTCCCTGCCGCGCCCGAATCGTGCGAGGTATACAGCGACGAATACGGCGTCGCCGGAAAACGGTTTATCGATAACGAAAGCTGGAGCGCGGACAAAAAGACGCTTACGCTTACCAGCGCAAAATTACCCGTGATTTACAACGGGTATTTCGGCGACTCTTCGGCTGCAGCCGTAACGGTGGTGTTTAAGCTTCCCGCGGGCGTCATGTCGTCTTACGCGGCAATGCTTTTAAAATCGCCGAGCTTCTGGGTGGTGCTGGTCATTTCGGCAATCGCAGCCGTAGCGTCCCTGTTCCTGAGCGGAATGTTCAAAGTGCGCCACGAAATGATTACCGTAGTCAGCGTGAAGCCGCCCGAAGGGATGGATCCGCTGCAGATGGGGCGGATTATCGACGGAAAGGTAGATAACGAGGACATTACCTCGATGATTTATTATTTCGCCGATCAAGGGTATCTCACCATAGAGCTGCCGGGCGAAAAGGAAGATCCGATTCTGCACCGTACCGAAAAGCCCGTACCCGATAAAATGCCGCCTTGGCAAAAGGCGCTTCTGGACGGCTTGTTCGATAAAGGCAGGCGCACGGATACGCAGATTTCCGATTTGAAAAATAAATTCTATACGTCCGTGGATAAGGCGAAAACGCTTCTTTCCACGCGGCGCGGCGCCGAATACGAGCCGAAGTCTTTCGTCGGAGCATGCCTGATCTCGTTGCTTGCGGTATGTCTGTACGCTTTCATACCGTTCTTTATCGGCAAAGCGAACATCGGCGGCGGCTATAAATACTGGACGGGTTTAATTTCGGTGTTCCCGATTGTCGCATGCGAATACGGGTATTTCTGCGTGGAGCGGTGGCGCTACAAGAAAAAGGCGGGCGTCAGACGGTGGGCGAACATCGGCATCACCGCGGTGCTTGCGCTGTTCGGCGTATGGTATACGGCGTTGTTCGCAAGGCACATTCTCACGGTATGGGAAAAGCTGTTTATTTCCGTCGGCGCAACGGTGTGCGCGTATTTTGCGCCGAAGTGCATTTCCCGCACGGAAAAATACGTGGAAACGCTCGGAAAAATTCTCGGCTTCAAAGATTTCATTCTGTATACGGAAGAAGAAAAAATCAAATTCATGCTTCAGGAAAACCCGCAGCTTTATTACGACGTTCTGCCTTACGCGCAGGTTCTCGGCGTTACGAAAGAATGGGAAGGCAAGTTTAAATCCATCACCATCGAACCGCCGAGCTGGTGCAGCGGAGGAACTTCGTTTTCCGTATTCGATTACGTGCTGCTCAATTCCATGCTGCGCGCGTCGTTCGTATCGGCGATGTCCCGCCCGCAACCCAAAGGCGGCACCTTCCTCGGCGGAGGCGGCAGCGGCGGACATTTCGGCGGCTTCTCCGGCGGCGGACACGGCGGCGGTGGCGGCGGCGTAAGATAAAAGCCGTTTGCGGTAAAATAAAACGTAATCCGACGCCGCACGAAAGGCAACGGTTTTTTGTGCGGCGTTTTTATATGGAACAAAACAATGATGGCGCGCAATAAAAAAACACCCCGCAACGGCAACGCCGAAGCGGGGTGTTCTGGTGGATTCGACAGGGCTCGCGCCTTTAGCGGCGCGCCCCGCCAAACGATAATCAATCGTTTGTTTTCGCCTGAAGAAAGCGTAAAGTAAGCGGAGCGGGGCGAAAACGCTTTGCTCACGCAAAGCGGCTCCCACCCTCTCGCCCTGCCGAAAAAGCGCAACAAAAAAACACCCCTCAACGGCAATGCCGAAGCGGGGTGTTTGGTGGATTCGACAGGGCTCGAACCTGCGACCTCGTGCATGTGAAGCACGCGCTCTAACCAACTGAGCTACGAATCCGTTTTTCAGAACCGAACATTTTAAGTTTATCACTTTTTTCGCGGTGTGTCAATCTTTTTTACGGCTGTTTTTCTAAAAAAATTTTTTTATCGGAAAATTTTGACGATTTTCGGCTTTCCCGCAGTGATAATATTGACTTTACGATTGTAATGTGTTAAAATTATCATAGTTACGTTCTGATACGGAAAACTCAAATGAAAAAATTTCGCAAAACAACAAAATCGGCGGTGCGGGGCGGTAATCGCGCCTGCGTGCCGGTAATCGCGCTGATTTTTCTTTGTATTTTCGCTGCCGGCTGCGCCGTGAAAAGCGTCGGCGCGGACGATTCGTTGTCTGCCGGCATCTCCTCCGGCGGAATTTCGGAAAATACGCCTTCGGGCGGTTCCGACTCGGAAAACGGCTCCGGAAACGAAAAAACGGACGAGGAAAACGAAGCCGGTTCGGGGGAAAATACAGGTTCCGGCGAGAATACGGGTTCGGATGAAACTCCGTCCGGCGGCGATACTTCGACGCCCGGCGGCACAACCGACGACGGCAAAATTCCGCGCCGCGCGGCGTTTTATGCGGACGGGCAGTTAATTTATACCTCCGATATTCTCGGCGATGAAATTATCGCAAAACCCGCCGTACCGTCTCGCGCGGGTTATGACGGAGAATGGGTGCGAAAATCGGCGCAGAACGAAACCACGCTGCGCTATGAAGCGCGGTATACGCCGATCGTTTACGAAATCGATTATAAGCTTTGCCGCGGTATGGTGCCGTCGGGGCAGGAAGTTCCCGCAACGTACACGGTAGAAACGCCGTCGTTCGAATTTTTTATTCCCGTGCGCACGGGGTATCTGTTCTGCGGCTGGTTTTCCGAAGCGGAATATCTGCATCAGACGAGCGGGGTAGAGCGCGGTTCTACGGGAAATCTGCGCCTTTATGCAAAGTGGGCTGCCGATCCGTCTGCGGTGAAAATCGTTGCCGTGCACGGCGGCGAACTGAACGGAACCACGCTGAAATTCACGCTTGCCGCGGGGCAGTGCGAACTGTCGCTGGCGGATAAAATCGACTGTGGCGCGCTGTGCGATTTCGAACTTGCGGCAACCGGCGGCAAAACAATCCCGGCGGAAAGTCTGCAAAACGGCGTGAATACGTTTACGCTGCGGGTATTTTTAAAAGCCGATGAAACCGCAAACGACGAAACAGCAAAATCGGACGGAACCGACGGCAATGCCGCGGCGGAAACCGCGGAAGCGTTTTACACGGTGGAAGTGTACAAACAATTCAAAGTAACGGTTACGTATATGCGGAACGGCAAAGTTTTGTATACGGAAAAGGCGACGGCGGGGCGGACGTACGAAGTCTGCGATTTATCCGTTCTCGATGAAGAAACGCTTGCGGAACTGTTGTTGCAATATACGGAAGCCGAGCTGGGAAACGCGTACTGGCAGGACGAAACGGGGGAGCGCGTCGGCGAAACGCTCGTGCCCGGCGGCAACGTAACGCTGCGCCTGTGTATCCCGGAAACAAAATAAAAAAAACAGAGGTTTTTATATGGAAATCGAAAAATTATATCCCGAATGTAAAGATAATTTGTGGGGCGGAATGAAACTTGTGGAAAAATACGGCAAGCAAACGGAAAAGCGCCCCTGCGCGGAAAGCTGGGAAATTTCGTATCATCCCAACGGAAAAACGCGGCTTGCAAACGGCAAAACGCTGGAAGAAACAGCTTCCGCCGCCGAACTGGGCGCCAACGCAGCGGCGTTCGATCGCTTCCCCATGCTGGTGAAATTCATCGACGCCGCGCAGGATCTTTCCGTGCAGGTACACCCCACCGACGAATACGCGCTGCGCGATTACAACAGCTACGGAAAAACCGAAATGTGGTACATCGTGGAAGCGGAAGAGGGCGCGGGAATTTACCTCGGCTTCCGGGAATCCGTAACGAAAGAGGAGTGCGAGAAAGCGATTAAAGAAAACAC
The DNA here is from genome assembly GCA_002474405.1 of Christensenella sp. UBA7597. Lineage (GTDB taxonomy): Bacteria > Bacillota > Clostridia > Christensenellales > Borkfalkiaceae > Scatosoma. The sequence goes on from DLQW01000064.1 coordinate 17,655, forward strand.
GCTTTCCGATAAACTTCGCTTCTATCCCGTAAAAAAGGGCGAGCATTATTTTGTTCCTGCCGGCACCGTGCACGCCATCTGCGCGGGTTGCCTCGTGTATGAAATTCAGCAGAACTGCGATCTGACGTATCGCATTTACGATTACGGCAGACGTGATAAAAACGGCAGTCTGCGCGAACTGCATATCGGAAAGGCGCTGGAAACGGCGTGTCTGGAAGCGAAAGAAAAAATCGCGTTTTCGGCGGAATGCGCCGAAGGCGAGCGTATCGGCGTAAGTCGTTACTTTACGCTCACCCGCCTGAAATTAAACGGCGAAAAACGTTTGAAAACCGACGCCGCAAGTTTCCGCGCCGTTACGTGCGTAAGCGGCGAGGGGAAAATCGGCGATAAAACCATGCGCCGCGGCGATACGTTTTTCGTGTCCGCCACGTACGGCGAATTCACCGTTTCCGGCACGGCGGAGCTTCTGATTGCGGAAGTAAGAAAATATCATGCCGTGGTGTCGTATACCCAAAATTGCGGCGAACTTTCTCTGGCAGACGACCTCGGCGCTACGCTTTGGAGCGATACTTTTGCCGCCGGAACGCCCGGCACGCTCACGGAAAACGAAAAGCGCGCGCTGGCAGGCGGATTCGAAAAAATGTTCCGTAAAACGGGCATTACCGCCCGCGACATCACGTATATCGATTTCTGCGGCAAAAATCATGCCATCGAAGAAATTTTCGGAAATTTGCGGTAAAAATAGCGATTAAAAGGCGTTTTTTCCGAAAATTCCGTCGATAAATTTGGAAAAACGCGGCGGAAACGGTTGACAGAACGCAAAAAACGGTTTATAATACAAACATAAAAAATCATAATAGAGGCGCGTCCGATATGATAAACGTCGGTGCGGATTGTTTTCGCAAGTAAAATCGCAGCGAAGAACAACGCCGACGCGGTAAAGGAGAGGACGCCGAAGAGAGAAATTTTTATCCGGAAAATTTCTTGTCTGGGCGCAAGGGGAACACTTTTGCGACTGTCCTGGAATCGCGGCAGGCAATTTCAGGTTGAGCTATTGAATATTCAGGCTTTCGCCGCAACAAAAAAAGCGCGGAACTCACGATATTTGATAGTATCGTGAGTTTTTATTTTTCAAATAGCAAAAAATAATTTCGCAGGAGAAAATCCATAATGAAAAACATGAAAAAACTTTTAACTTCTCTTCTTGCCGCCGCCACCGTTGCGGCTTCGGCGTTTTCGCTTGCGTCCTGTTCTTCGGCAGGCGCGAAAGATTTGGATAAGGTGCAGGAAAAAGGCACCCTCGTGGTGGGTATGGAATGCGCGTACGCGCCGTACAACTGGGCGCAGACGACGGAAAACGAATACACCGTCCGCGTTTCCGACGGTATGTACGCCGACGGTTACGACGTGCAGGTGGCTAAAAAAATCGCGGAGCATCTGAACGTAACGCTGGTGATTCAGCCGCTGGAATGGGACGGGCTGATTCCCGCGCTGAATGCGAATACCATCGATCTCGTCATCGCGGGCATGAGCCCCACGGCGGAACGGAAAGAATCGATTGATTTTTCCGATACGTATTACGACAGCAACCTCGTAATGGTCGTCCGCAAAGACGGCGCGTATACCGCCGCAACGAAAATCGCCGATTTTTCGGGCGCGAAAATCACCGGACAGCTGAATACTTTCCATTATTCCGTCATCGATCAGATTGCCGGCGTTAAAAAGCAAACGGCTCTGCCCGATTTCGCCGCACTTACCTCCGCGCTGAGAAGTTCTTCCATCGACGGCTACGTCTGCGAAAAGCCGGGTGCGATTTCCGCGGTTACGGCGTATTCCGAATTCACGTATATCGAATTTGCGGAAGGCAACGGCTTTACATGCAACCCGGAGGACGCTTCTATCGCCGTAGGGTTAAGAAAGGGCAGCTCGCTCACCGCAACGGTCAACGAAGCGTTGGCAAAAATCACCAAAGCGGAACGGGAAGAACTGATGAGCGCCGCAATCGCCCGTCAGCCCGTCTCCAACGAATAACGGCACGTCGCCGCGTTTTCGCGGCGTTTTTGAAAAACATTTACCCGGCGGATAACAATGACGACTTTTGACTGGATTATCAGATTATTAAAAGAATACGGTTCGCTCTTTCTCAAAGGAACGGGCTACACAATGGCAATGGCGGTGGCGGGCACGCTCATCGGGCTTCTCATCGGGCTTTTAATCGGCGTATACCGCACGATTCCTTCGCCGAAGAACAAGGGGCTCCGCGTGCTGAAAAAAGCGGGCGACGCAATCGTTTCCGCGTACGTGGAACTTTTCCGCGGCACGCCCATGCTGGTGCAGGCGCTCCTTTTCTACTACGGCTTCCTTTCCAAAATGGAAATGCCGCTGCTTTCGGCGATTATCATCATTTCCATCAATACGGGCGCGTATATGGCGGAAATCGTCCGCGGCGGCATAATTTCCGTGGATAAAGGGCAGTTCGAAGGCGCTCACGCAATCGGCATGACGCACGGGCAGACGATGCTTCACGTCATTCTGCCGCAGGCGATGCGCAACATCATGCCGTCCATCGGCAACGAGTGCGTGGTGAATATCAAAGACAGCTCGGTGCTTTCGGTCATCTCCGTAACGGAATTGATGTTTATGTCCAAAAGCGCGGGCGGCACGTATTTCCAGTTCATCCCCGCGTACCTGATTTGCGCCGCGATTTATTTCGTGCTTACGTTCACCGTAACGCGGCTGCTGCGCCTTGTCGAACGTAAAATGGAAGGCAGCAAAAATTACACCGTGTTCGGCTCGCAGACGGATCCGGAAGCCGAAATTCACATCAAGGAGGCGTAAAGCATCATGGAAACGTTTGAAAATACGCCCGTATTCGAAATTAAAAATTTGCAGAAATCTTTCGGTGATCACGCGGTGCTCAAAGATATTTCTTTCGGCGTAAACCGCGGCGACGTGATTTCCGTCATCGGTCCGTCCGGTTCCGGAAAAAGCACGATGCTGCGCTGCATCAATCTTCTGGAAGATCTCACCGGCGGCAGCATTTTGTATCACGGCGTCGATATACGCGATAAAAGCGTAAAACTCACCGAATACCGCGCAAAAGTCGGCATGGTGTTTCAGTCGTTTAATCTGTTCAATAACATGACGGCGTTGCAGAACTGCGTGAAACCGCAAACCGTCGTGTTGAAGCGAAACAAGGCGGAAGCTACGAAAATCGCTTTGGAATACCTTGAAAAAGTGGGCATGGGAGCATATGTGAACGCGAAGCCGGCACAGCTTTCCGGCGGACAAAAACAACGCGTGGCGATTGCCCGTACGCTTTCCATGAACCCCGAAGCGATTTTATTCGACGAACCGACTTCCGCGCTCGATCCCGAAATGGTGGGCGAAGTGCTGGAAGTAATGCGTTCTCTGGCAAAAACGGGGCTTACGATGATCGTGGTTACGCACGAAATGGGGTTTGCGCGCGACGTTTCCAACCGCGTGATTTTCATGGACGGCGGCGTGATTGTGGAAGAGGGCACCCCCGCGGAGATTTTCGGCGCGCCGAAAATGCCGCGTACGAAAGATTTCCTTTCGCGCGTGCTGTAAACGCGTAACGCGCCGAGCCCCGCGCAAAATCGCGCAAAATAACGCGCGGGAAAACCGATAAAAAGCATTTAAAACGGCATAAATAAACGAGGGAACCGCGTATTGCGGTTCCCTCGTTTCAAATAATTTTTCGTTATGCGGTTCAAAAAGGGCGCAACGCCCCGTAAACAAGCGGAAAAATCTTCAAATGCGTTTTACAGCGCGCTTTTTTCCGTTTCGTTCTTTTGTTCCCGTTTCGATTCCTTGTACTCCGCAATCGCCTTGGAAAGCTGGTCGGGGCAGGAAGTATTGTTTCTGCAACGGATTCCCGCAAGCAGTTTTTCCACCTCGTCGATGTCCTTGCCTTCCACAAGCCGCGCGATTCCCTGCAGATTGCCGCCGCAGCCGCCGATGAAGCGCACGTTGTGCAGCTTGTTATCCGGCGTTACGTCAAACAGAATCTGTCTCGAACAGGTTCCTTTCGTAGAATATGTATACATTGTTATCACCTCGATATGTTGTGTTTTTTCCGACGTTTAACGATGTCGCGAAAGGGGGTTAATCCACCAGCGTATCGTAAATCGCGGAATACAGTTCCGAAGCTTTCAGTTCCCAGCTTTTATAAATGTTCTGCGCCGTTTTCTTGTCCGGCACCACGAATTTCAGTTCCAGCATCGGTTGCACGGGCGCCAGAATTTTTAAAAACACGGTGTACGTGCCGTCCTTGTTCAGGTAATAATCCGCTTTGCATTCCTGCCGGTTGCGCAGCTTTCCGCTGTTGTTTTTCACAAACGCCGAAATTTCTTCGCGCACGCTTTTCGGAATATTGATATAAAAGTTGTTCAGGCTTTCCCGCCCGTCCGCCGTAATCGAATATAACGGCTCCTCGTCGGAAGAAGTGCGGCAGATGAATCCGTCGTCCAGAAGCTTCGGTATCAGCTCCATGCAGTCCATGTAGTTCAGCCAGCCGTTGCCCGTGGTGCACATTTCCACAATCGTGCGTTCGGAAAGAGCGCTTTCCATCTTGTCAAAGACGAAAAGCAGAATCAATTTGTTCACCGAAGTTTCGCCTTGAATCTGCATGCTCTCCGAATCGCTCCTTTTGTGCAATGAAATCTGCGCCCCCGCAAGGGCAAACGCAAAACCGCCCACGTCCGTCTGCCGCAAAGATAGCCGGACAAGGGCGAAGTTTCGCCGTATTCTGCTTTACGCGGCGGTATGTACAATCACAGTCCGTCGCGGCAACGTTTCCGTTTGTTTTGCTTTACGCGGCAAACGCGGCAAGCTTCTTCAGGAAGTCGTCGCAGTCGTCGGAATAAACTTCCACGGTAAGCGGCTGGGAAAGATCCAGCGAGAAGATTCCGAGAATCGATTTCGCGTCAACCACGTATTTACCGCTCTTTAAAAGCACCTCGTAAGGGCAATCCTGCGTAAGAGCAACGAATTCTTTTACTTTCTGAGCCATTTCCAAAGAAATTTTAAGAGATTTCATAATAAGAAATTCCTCCTTATGTTTTTTGTTGCTATTATTATACATAATTTTTCGTGCGAAAGCAAGACTTTTTCAAAAAAAATATGCCGCAAATTTCGTTTTTGTGCTATAACGATAGTTCTTGCGGCAAAAAACTGTTCATTTTTTCAACGCCGCGCGGGCGAAAATCATTTTACAATTTCCCGCGCGCGGGTGTATAATAATGGCGGAATCCGGTTTAAAGAAAGAAGGCGGTGCAGAGGATGGATACTACGGAAAAAACGGTGTCGAAAAATTATGTATATCGCGGCGCAATCATAAACGTCCGTTGCGACGACGCGCTGCTTCCCGGCGGCAAGCCGTGCAAGCGCGAAATCGTGGAACACCGCGGCGGCGCGGCGGTGCTATGCGTGAAAAACGGAAAAATCGCGTTCGTAAAACAATACCGTTACGCTTACGGAAAGGAGATGGCGGAAATTCCCGCGGGCAAGCTGGAAGCGGGCGAAGAACCGCTTTCTGCGGCAAAACGCGAACTGAAAGAAGAAACGGGGATCGAAGCGGAAAAATTCGAAAAAATCGCCGAAGTGTATCCCTCTCCGGGCTACACGAACGAAATCATTTACGTATACCGCGCTTATCCGCTTTCGGTGGGGGAAGCCTCGCCGGACGACGACGAATTTCTGCAAACGTTCTGGCTTGACGAAGCGGAAGTAAAACAAATGCTTGCCGACGGAGAAATTCACGACGCGAAAACGTTGATCGCGCTGCAATATTACTTCCTTTCGGAAAAAAAGTAAGAAAATTCGCTATAAACAAAGAGTCGGGGCGGGAGAATTTCTCCCGCCCCTTAACAAGCGTTTTCCGGCGTTCTTTTCCGGATGCCGGCTCAGTTGTCGCAGCAGTTGTTGCGCGGCGTGAGCCATTCGCCCAGCGTACCGTTTTTATACAGACAGTACAAAAGCGCCGCGATAACGGGCAGAGTGCAGCCGCAGAGCGTGCCGCCGTTTAAGAACCCGTCTTTCGAGCCGAGTACGAACAAAGCGATTAAAATCCAGAGAGTGGCGTTGTTGCCTTGAGTGCAGCAATTCATAAAAAGACCTCCTGTGCTTACTACCGCAGGAGTATGTAGGTAAAAATTTTTCGCGCCTGCGGTGTTATCTTCTATTATCATTTTATTACGGAAGCGTACGGAAGTGTTCCGTTTTCCGCGTTTTTCGAAATGTTTTTTGTTTTTTGCGTTCAAATGCTTGCCCTCGGCGGCAAAAACGGCTATAATAATAGGCGATCGTCCGCAAAAAACATCCGGGCGGGCAAACGATTTTGCCAAGGAGAAAAATTTCATGAAAATCAAGTATTTCGGTACGGCTGCCTACGAGGGCATTCCCGCTTTGTTCTGTCAGTGCGAATCGTGCAGACGCGCGCTCGCGCTCGGCGGAAAAAATCTTCGTACCCGCGCGCAGGCGCTTGTAGACGACGAAGTCCTCGTCGATTTCAACGCCGATACCGTGGCGCATTATCAGAAATATAAATTCGACTGGACGAAGATTAAATACTGTCTGATTACGCACAGCCATTCCGATCACTTCTACCCGCGCGATCTTTCCATGTTCGTGGGCAGATATTATACGCACAACGTGTCGCATATCGATTTTTACGGCGCCAAATCCGTGTACGATAAAATCGAAGAAATCATTCACGACGAAAGCCTGTGCCCCGATCCGTCGCGCCTTACCGCCACGGAAGTAAAGCCCGGAGATCTGCTTACGCTGAACGGCTATAAAGTGGTGGCGGCGGACGCCGACCACGATCCCGAAGCGACGCCCGTGATTTACGGTATCGAAAACAAAGAGGGCAAGCGCCTTCTGTACGCGCACGATACGGGTTGCTTCACCGATAAAGTGATTGCCGATTTAAAGAAACTCGGTCGTTTCGATTTCGTTTCGCTGGATTGCACGGGCGCGTTCAATACCGAGGGCTGGGAACACGGACACATGAGCCTTCGCACCGACGCGCTGATGAAAGATTTGCTGATCAGGGAAGGACTGGCGGACGAAAAGACGATTTTCGTCGTGAATCACTTCTCGCACAATGCGTTTTTCGGGCACGATCACGAAGAGCTTTGCGCCGAGGCGGCAAAGTACGGCTTCATCGTTTCTTACGACGGGCTGGAAATCGAATTTTAAAACGGGCGGCGTTTAAAAACCGCCGGTATACAACATTATCAAAAGCGGGTATCCGACGTCAGGGCGGAACCCGACCGGAGGTATATATATTATGAGCGAAAAAGAAAAATACTTTTCCGCAAAACGTATCACGGGGCTTGCCGTATTGCTTGCCCTTGTCGTAGTGCTGCAAGCGGCGCTCGGCACAATTTCAATCGGCGCGGTGCAACTGAACTTTTCGTTGATTCCCATCGTTCTCGGCGCGGTGCTTTACGGCGCCGTTGCGGGCGGATTGCTGGGGCTTGCGTGCGGCATCGTCGTTCTGGTGCAGGTAATCAACGGCGCGGGCTTCTATTCGGTTATCTGGACGAATTCTCCCGTCGTTACCACGCTTACCTGCCTTTTAAAAACGACGGTTGCGGGTTTCGTTGCCGGCTTATTGTTCAAAGTCGTCGCTAAAAAGAACGTTACGTGCGCGCTGTTCGTCGCGTCCGCAACGGTTCCCGTCAGCAACACCGCGCTGTTTATCTTAGGATGCCTTTGCATGAATAAAAGCATCGCGGCGTTTCAGGCTACCATTCCGGATTCCGCGGGGATGAACATGCTTGTTTTTATTCTCGTAGTGCTGGTTACGTTTAACTTTTTCGTAGAACTTGCCGTGAATCTTGTCGCTACGCCCGCTTTGCACAGGGTAATCCGCGTTGTGGAAAAACAATACCGAGGAAACAACAAACAATGATTATTTGTATCGACGTAGGCAATACCAACGTGAAATACGCGATTTACGATAAAGACGATTTGAAAATTTCGTTCCGCGTTTCCACCGATCTGAAAAAAACGTCCGACGAATACGGTTCGCAGCTTGTCAATATGCTGAAAACCATGCACCTGCAGCGCGGCGAAATCATGGGCGGCATCCTTTCGTCCGTCGTTCCCTCGCTCGATTACACCATCGATCGCATGTGCGATTTATACCTCGGCTTCAAGCCGCTGCGGGTAGGTCCGGGGCTGAAATCGGGCTTGAATATCCGTTGCGACGACGCGCGCGAAGTAGGGGCGGACAGAATCGTGAACTGCGTTTCCGCGCTTCATAAATACGGCGGAAAGAATCCGCTCATCGTGGTGGATTTCGGCACGGCAACCACGTTCAATATCATTTCGGAAAACGGCGAATTTATCGGCGGCGTCATCGCGCCCGGCATCAAAGGTTCGCTCGATTCCCTCGTAAACGGCACGGCGAAACTGCCGCGCGTGGAAATCGAAGCGCCGGACAGCATCATCGCGAAAAACACCGTAACCAATATGCAGGCGGGCATCGTGTTCGGCTTTGCGGGGCTGGTGGATTATATCGTCGCGCGCATCAAACGCGAACTGGGCAGACCGGATACGAAAACCGTCGCCACTGGCGGCTTTTCCGAAATCATTTCCAAAGAAGTTTCGTGCATCGACGCCGTGGATAAACTTTTAACGCTCAACGGGCTGAAATATCTCTATTATCTCAACCGCCCGGAAAATCGCGCGTAAATCCGTCGGAAACCGAAAAAAATTTCGTGAATTGCCGTAAAAACGTTTGACAATTCAAATAAAAACGTGTAGAATAATAGAAAATTTCGATTCAAAGGCAGATAAAAAGCATGCAGGCAATCAGAAAAACAATGCGAATGTTGCTTCACCGGGCGGAAACGCGCGGGCTTTTTGTCGTGCAGAATCATAAAAACCGCGCATAGCGGAAAAGAAAAGCGGCAAAAAATCAGGCAGCGGAACACAGCCCGGAAAACCTCAGCGTTTTCCGGGTGTTTTTTATACTCAAAACGGCAAAAATAAAGAAAGGAAAGGCGGCTATGATACAAATCAGAAATTTAAGCAAAGTTTACGAAAATTCGCGCGGCGAACGCGCGGAGGTCTTGAAAAATATCGATCTTACCATAGAGGACGGCGATATTTACGGCATCGTCGGTTTATCGGGCGCGGGAAAAAGCACGCTGGTGCGCTGTATCAATCTGCTGGAACGCCCCACGTCGGGCGCGGTGTATCTGAACGGCGAGGACGTCACGAAAGTTTCTTCTTCGCGGCTTCGCGTTCTTCGTCGCCGCGTCGCCATGATTTTTCAGCAGTTCAACCTGTTGCAGCAGCGCACGGTGTTGCAAAACGTAGAACTGGCGGGGGAGCTTTACGGCGATAAAAACCGCACGCAGAAAGCCGCGGAACTGTTAAAAAGCGTCGGGCTCGGCGATAAACTTTCCGCGTATCCCTCGCAGCTTTCCGGCGGTCAGCAACAGCGCGTCGCCGTCGCGCGGGCGCTGATGAGCGATCCCGAAGTGCTGCTTTGCGACGAACCGACAAGCGCGCTCGATCCCGATACCGCCCGCTCCGTTTTGTCGCTTTTAAAACGGCTGAACGAAGAACTCCCCCTCACCGTCGTTATCATATCCCACCAGATGAGCGTCATCGAAGCCGTCTGCAACAAGGCGGCGATTTTAAGCGGCGCCGGAATCGAAGCGCAGGGCGATTTGCGGAACGTATTTTTATCGCCGCAATCCGCCGTGGCGAAACGGCTGATTTATGCGGGCAAAATCGATGCGGTCGAAAAAGGGGAAACGCTGGTGAAGCTGATGTTCGACGGCGATACCGAAGCCCCGGTCATTACAAACATCATCCGGGACTGCAACGTTTCTCTGTCGGTTTTTTATGCGGAAACAAAACGCATCGCGGGCAGGGTATACGGGCAGGCGATGTTCCGTCTGCAGAATTACGCCGAAGAAATCGGAAAATTGCGCGCTTACCTGAAAAAAACGGGCGTGCGGTACGAGGAGGTAACCACCGATGAACTTTTCTGAAATCGCCGTCATGACGGGCGAAACGCTTTTAACAACGCTTTTGTGCACCGCTCTTGCATATCTTGCGGGGCTGCCCTGCGGCGTGCTCCTTTGCGTAACTTCGAAAAACGGAATCGCGCCCCGCCGCGTGTTGCATTTTCTTTTAAGCGCCGTCGTTAATCTTCTGCGCTCGGTGCCGTGCCTGATTTTAATCGTGCTGTGCATGCCCGTAACGCGCGCTTTGTTCGGCAAAGGCACGGGCGAGTGGTACACCGTTCTGCTTCCGCTCACGCTCAGCGCGTTCGGCTTCGTCGCGCGCATGGCGGAACAGTCTCTTTCCGAAGTCCCCGCGGGCGAAATCGAAGCGGTGAAGTCGCTCGGAGCCACAAATTTTCAGCTGATCGTCAAAGTGCTTCTTCCGGAAGCGAAGCCGTCGCTGATATCGGGCGCGGCGGTAACCTCGGTAACCGTGCTCGGCTATACGTCGTTCGCCTACAACGTCGGCGCGGGCGGACTCGTTGCGGGCATCTACACGTTTTACAGCCGCAATACGGGCAATTACGCCGCGCAGGGCGTGTTCTGGCTGCTGGTATTATTGGTGGTAATCCTCGTTTTCCTGTTGCAGGAAGCGGGCTTGAAAATCGCAAAAAAATCCGATAAAAGGAGGAGATAATCATGAACAAATTTTCAAAATCTCTGTTTTCTTTCGCATCCGCGCTTTGCGCCGTCTGTTTTCCTTTGGTTACAACGGGCTGTTCGCGCGGCGCCGACAATACGATTTACGTCTGCGCTTCGGGCGTGCCGCATGCGGAAGTGTTGCGCGGCGTCGTGAAAGCGGAGCTGAAAAAGAAGGGCTATACGCTGAAAATCACAGAACTGGACTGGACGATGCAGAACGACGCCGTGGCGGGCGGCGATTACGACGCGAATTATTTTCAGCATCTGCCGTATTTAAACGCTTACGCGGGGAAAACGGAGCTGTTCGTCGCCTGCAAAGTGCATTACGAACCGCTGGGCGTTTATTACGGCAAAGCCGCTCCGGGCACGCCGGTTTCCGAAGGGAAAACCTTCGCCGTCTGCAACGATTCGTCCAACGCCGTCCGCGCCTTTTCGCTGCTTGCGCAAAAGGGCGTCATCGACAGAGCGGCGGAAGGCGAAAATTATCCCGTCAACGCGGCGGGGGACGGGCTTACTTTGGGCACGGCTTCGCGCTGGATAAGCAAAAACGGCGTAACGGTAACGCTCGTCGCCGAAAATCTTCTCGCCGCGGCGCGAACGGATTACGATTTCGCGTGTCTGCCCTGCAACACGGCGCTTACGGGCAACGTTTCCGCCGAAGAACGGGCGGCGGCAGAGGACGATTCCGCGCAGGTATCCGAAAAAGCCAACGTCATCGCCGCGCGTGCGGAAGATTATAAAACCAACGCGGCGTACCGCGCGAAAATCGACGCGCTCACGGAAGTCATGCTTTCTGAAGCCGTCGCGGCGTATTTCGCAAACGCCTATCGCGGCGTCATCGTCTGCAATGCGCAAACGCAGATCGATCTTCGCGGCGCGCCGTAACCCCGCGCACCGTAACCCCACGCGCCGTAACCTCGTGTGCCGTAACTCCACGCGGCGAAATCTTCCGCGCACTCTCCCGCGCCGGTTTTGCCGGTAAGCCCTAAACGGCGCAAAAGCGCGTTTTTTCGTGCGATAAAACAGATTCGTCCGGCGCTCAGTCGGGGTGCGTATCGAAAAACGCGCCGTTGTATTTCACCGCGGGGTGGTCGGGGGATAACCGCATACATTCTTCGTGCAGCTTCCGCGCTTCGGCTTTTTCGCCCGCGGAATACGCGCAGTACACCGCTTCTATCAGCGGAATCGCGCCGCGTTCGTCGGGATTTTCGAAATCTCCCTCCGCGGAATGGTCTTTGGCGTTGTATGCGGAAAGATACCAGAAATACGCCGAAGAAAAATCGTTTTTCCGCTTGAAAATACGCCCCAGCGCGCACAACACTCCCGCCCGCGGCGCGCCGTAGGCAAACGAAGCAAAAAGCGCGTCCGCCGCGCCCGCTTCGTCGCCCGCGGCTTCGCGGCAGGCAGACTGAATTTTCCTCGCTTCGATTTTATTTACGTACCAGCCGTCGGGGCACGCAATAAATTTCTCTTCGATCGCGTCCGCTTCCGTATAAAAACCGTGGTAAAACAGTTCTCTGCCGTAATAAAACAAATCGCGCGGAGAAAGCGGCTCTTTTTCCAGAATCTGCGCGCGGTAAATATCCAGATTTCTCGTTCCCCGCGGTTTCTCGCTGCCGAGATGCCGCACGCAAAACCCGTTTTCCGGCTCGGTCAGCGCGTTTTCGTAACGTGGCAGACATTCGTGCACCCTGCCTTTCCACACCGCCGAATCGTCGTTTTTCACAATCCTCGTGCGGTAAAACGCCGTAACGGTCGGGGCGGCGGGGGAGGAATACGCCGCGATTTCGTAGCGGCAGAACGCGGCGGGCGCGCCCGTCTCGGAAAGCCGTTTTTTCAGCGCAAACAATTTCTTTCTCGCTTCGTCCGAAATGTAATCGTCGGCGTCCAGCCATAAAATATAATCGCCCGTCGCTTTGGAAAACGCGAAATTCCGCGCCGCCGAAAAATCGTTTTTCCAGGGGAAATCGTAAATTTTCGCCCCGTACGCCTCCGCGATTTTTTTCGTCCCGTCCGTCGAACCCGTGTCCGCGATAATAATTTCGTCCGTCGGATTTCCCTGCCGGTCGTTCTTTCCCGCGGCGCTTTCAAGGCAGCGTTCCAGCACGGCTTCCTCGTTTTTCACAATCATGCAGAGCGATAATTTTATCATAAACGCGCACCCTCCTCAACCGTTTCATAATATGATATATTAGAAAGAAAGCGTGTTTTATCGCGCTTTGAATGTTCAGGAGGCTAAAAATAATGTGCGAAAGACCTTTCACAAGGCGCAGTTGCTGCTGCGATAATCGCGGCGACGCGCGCGTAATCATCCGCTACGTGCCCACGGGCGGCACGGGCGGCGTTACCGGTCCCACCGGTCCTACGGGACCTACCGGACCGACGGGGCCGCAGGGCGTGCAGGGGCTGCAAGGTTTGCAGGGCGTGCAGGGCTTACAGGGAATCACGGGACCCACCGGTCCCACAGGCGCGACGGGTGCCACGGGTTTACAAGGCGTGCAGGGCGCGCAGGGAATCGCCGGAGCAACAGGTGCCACGGGACCGACAGGACCTACGGGGGAAGCCGGAGCAACAGGCGCCACGGGACCGACAGGACCCACGGGAGAAGCCGGAGCAACAGGCGCCACAGGACCGACAGGACCCACGGGGGAAGCCGGAGCAACGGGCGCCACGGGAGCAACAGGACCTACCGGTGCAACGGGGGCTACCGGGGCAGACGGCGAAGTAACGCCCGCGGCGTCGGTTGCCGCGCTGGCGGCGACGGCAACGCTCGCGGAAACAATCGAAAAGGTAAATTCCATTCTCGCGGCGCTCAAAGCCGCGGGGCTGATGTCCGAATAAAGCGGCGCGCGGAATAAAACGGCGCGCGGAAAGCGTCGGTAAAGCGCCGGTAAAGCGCCGTAACAAACAAATTTTATATCGGAATCTGCCCGCCCGGAAAATATTTTCCGGGCGGGCTTTTCCGCGCGTATTTTTTTACGGAACAAAGAGGAAAAAACGTAAAAAAAGCGGAGGAAAAAACCGCTTGAAAAAAGGGCGAAAGAAAAAACAAAATACATTAAATTTTCCGGATAACCGTATGTTTTTATATTCAAAAAACAAAATTTTTAATGTTTTCACCGAAAAATTATATAGAAACCGAAACAGTGAAATGCTATAATGAAGCCGATAAAAAAACGCGGCGCAAAAAGTCCGCGCTCAGCGGGCTGTAAACAATCGGAGGAAGGAGGAAAAATGAGCGAACCCGTTTTCAATATATCCTCGGCTGACGCTTCCGCAACGAAAGCGGAATTTTTGCTGTCCGGGCAGGGGAACCGGCAAAAAAAGAAAAACAAACATCTTCTTGATTACACGCAGAATTTCCTGATGGCGGTCATTCCGCTCGTCGGCTTCGTCTTATTCATGCTCGTCCCCATGGGCATGAGCTTCGTGATGAGCTTTTTCGAGATGAAAACGCCGATATTCGGCGAGGGCGTTTTCGTCGGGATGAAAAACTTCAGAGATCTGCTTTTCGGCGAGTATGCGTCGCTGCTTTATCAGTCGTTCGGCAACACGCTTCTGTACTGGCTGAACGTGCCGCTTTCGATGCTCGGCGGACTTTTCATCGCCGTGCTTTTAAATAAAAACATTGCGGCGAAGAAATTTTTCCGCACGGTATTTTTTATTCCGTATGTGTGTTCGCTGGTTTCCGTGGCGCTCATCTTCCGTATGATGTACGAAACGAACTACGGCGTCATCAACACCGTGCTTTCCGTGTTCGGCGTCGAAAAGGTGGCATGGATCACTTCGCCCAAAACGTTTATGTTGTCGGCGGTGCTGATGCAAAGCTGGAAAAACCTCGGTTTTTGCATTATCCTGTTTCAGGCGGCGCTTTCCAACGTGAATCAGAGTTATGTGGAAGCCGCCGCGATCGACGGCGCGGGGCGCGGACGAATCTTTTTCAGCATCACGCTTCCCGCCATCAGTTCCACAACGTATTATCTGCTTACGATATGCACCATCGGCGCTTTGCAGTCGATGGGCGAAGTGCAGATTCTTTCCCAGAATCATACATACGTTCTTGATTATTCGTACAATACCGTGGTGCTGTTTCTTTACGATATGGCGTTCAGCTTCCCTTATAAATACGGTTACGGCATTTCCGCCGCCACCAGCTGGATTCTCGTTGTGTTCATTTTAATCGTTACGCAAATTTCGGCGAAACTTTCCAAGAGGTGGGTGCATCATGAATTCTGACGTAAATAAAACGAAATCCGTACGGATTCATTCTTTGCTTCGTAATGTCGCCGTTCTTTTCGGCGTGGCAGCCGCGTTTTTGCTGCTGCTCGGCTTGATGCCTTCCGCGAAAAAATCCGCGTATCTTATCTGGGCGCTGCTTTGCGGCGCCGCCTGCGCGGGGCTTTTATACGCCGCCGTTTCGTTCGGCAAAAAGTATCGCGTCATGGGGATCGGCGTCGGCGGCAAGCCTTCTTTCCGGGAATACGTCGCGCTGATTTTTGCCGCGCTTTTAATCCTGATTCCCTTTTACATGCTGGTTATCACTTCGGTGAAAAAGCTGGCGGAAGCAAACGACGCCGCATTCACGTGGTGGCCGAAAATGGGCTTTCAGTTCGATTCGTTGCGCGAAGTGTTTAACGATGATACCACGGGCATCACCATTCTCGCTTCGTTTTTCAATTCGCTGAAATATTCGCTGCCCACAACAATCGTCTGCGTGTTCGTGTCCGCGCTCAGCGCGTTCTCTTTCGCTAAATTGTATTTTCCCGGCAAAAACAAATTGTTCGGCTTCATGCTGTTCACCATCATGGTGCCGGGCTGCGCCACAATGACGTCCTCGTATCTGATGTTCAACGCCATGAATCTTACGGGCACGCCTTGGCCGTTCATTCTTCCCGGCTTGTTCGGCAGCGTAACGGTGATGTTCTTTTTAAAAGAATTCTTTTCGGGCATTCCCGATTCCGTTCTCGAAGCGGCAAAAATCGACGGCGCGGGGAAATCGGTGATTTTCTTCCGCATCGTTCTGCCGCTCGGCATGCCTGCCATTATCGCGCAATGTATTCTCGATTTCATTACGCGGTATAACGATTATATCTCGCCGCTGATTTACTTGAACTGGCCGGAAGATTACACGTTGCAGCTGGCGCTCAGCAAATTCAACGGCTTTTCCTCGGTGGATAATTCCAAGCTGGCGGCTGCGTGCGTTATTTCCATCGCACCGCTCCTTGCCATTTATCTTGCCTGTTCCGATATGATTTTGAAAGGAATCGCGCTCTCTTCCGGACTGAAAGACTGACGCGGAGAAACAATAAAAATATTTATAGACAATAAGGAGATACGAAAATGAAAAAGAAAATTTCTGCCGCGCTTGCGGCGATGCTGGCGGTATGCGCGTTTTCCGGCTGTGTCGGTAAAGGCGGCGCAGGCAAACGCGTAACGTTTCTGTACACGGGCAGCGGCGAAATCGGCACCGAAATATCGCTTCTCATCGATACGTACAATTCCACGCAGGGCAAAACCGATAACGTCAGTATCCGCGCGGCTTCGGTAGACGACGGCGGCTACGATACCAGAATGTCCACTTCGGTATATTCCGATACGTACGATTTGTACGCCACCCGCGACGAGTACTATAAAAAGTACGCCGCGAATTTCGAAAACCTGTCGGACTACGAGGGAATTTCCGATATCACTTCCGGCATTTACGATAATCAGCTGGGAAGAATGCGTTACAATCCCGAAAAAAATACTTCGAACGCCGAAGATTCTCTGTACGCGCTGCCGCTTGTCAACAGCATCACGGTAATGTATTACAATAAAACGTTGCTGCAGAAGGCGGGCGTTATCTGCATCGGCGTGGAAGAAAAAGACCTCGCCGCGTTCAACGCGGGAACGCTGGCGGACGCATACGGCAGAACAAAATCCGATTACGGCATCACCGTCGACGTGCCCGCAAAAGGCTTTTACCGCGAAAACGCGTTCGTCGCAAAGAAAAACGTTACCGACGGCAGCGGCTGGACGTTGCCGGCAGAAAACGAAGTGATGATTTTCAACGATAAAATCGCCATGAGCTGGGATGAAAGCGAGGACGTGGCGATGTTGATGACGAAGAGCAAAAACGCCGCGTCGCCCACGGATTACGGCTATCACACCGAATGGTGGTTCGGCTACGGCTGGTCGGTCGGCGGCGACTGCGCGGAAGACATCGGCGACGGCGACTGGAAGTATACGCTTCCCGATTCCACGGCAAATTATATCGTTGCCGAGGGAAAAACGTACACGGGCGAGTATACGGGCATTACTTATCAGGCGGGCGAAACGCTTGAATTTCTCGATAAGCTCGCGGTAAACAAAGGGGAAACGGTAATGGCGAACGACGATAACACCTTCTCCGTGAACGGCAAAGTGATTTCCGTACGCGAAAGCCTTGCCGCCGCAGTTTCGGGCGGAACGCTCACGGAACTTCCCTCCACGGCGGAAGCGTTTTCCCGCTTTGCCATGCTTGCGGGGGTAGGCGGACTGAACGTCTGCCCGCGTCCCGAAAATATTTCCAACGCCATTACGTTTTTCAACAGCGGCAGACTGGCTTTCTGCGTGGAAGAAATGAGATATTTCCCCGACGTAGAGAAAGCGATGTCGCAAAGAAATAACGAATGGGGCGTCTGCAAACTGCCCGTATATAAAACGTACGACGAAAACGGCAACGTAACGGCGCTCGGCAAAGAAGCCGCACATTCGTTGGGGTACGGCATCGCCATCAATAAACTTTCCGGCATGAAAAACGAAGCCTACAAAGTGCTTTCGTGGATGGCTACGGAGGGGCAGAAAGTGCTTGCCGAAAACGGCTACGCTTCTTCGCAGAAAGCAAACGAAAATCTGTTTATCGAAAACTGCAAGTATCCCAACGCTTCCGTCATCGCCCGCATCAATGCCGATTCCCGTCCCGGCGACTGGTGGTATATGCCCGATCGTCTGTGGATCAACATCTGGGCGGATCCGCTCAACGGGCAGGTAAGAAACGGCAAAATGACGCTTGCCGATTTCTTCGCCAACTACACGGCGGCAACCAACGCGGCGCTGGCTCTTTATAAAAAATAAGAAGAGAATGTGGGCAAAGTTTTTATAAGCGAGGAAAACAACGATGAAAAAAACAGGCTTATTCGCTCTGGCTGCCGTTCTGGCGCTCACCGCCGCCATGGCTTCCGGCTGTTCCGGCGGCAAGGGCGTGGCGCTCGATTATTCCGCGGGCGGCGAAAGCAATACCGTATATAACAGAGATTTGTTCTATAACAACAAAAACGAAACGGTGGGCGCCGATCCCGGCGTATTCTACGTGTCCGAATCGGAGGACGAAATCTGGGGCGGCTACTACTATATGTACACCACAGGCTCCACCAACACGTCTTTCACCACGTCGGACGGCAATACCTACGCCTTTCAGTGCTTCCGTTCGAAAAATCTTTCGGACTGGCAGCGCGTAGGCGATTACGCGAAAGGGTACAGCCTGAAAGTAACCGCATCCGACTGGACGGACGGCGAAACGGATACGTTCTGGGCGCCCGAAGTGCTCAGAAATCCGACGGACGGAAAGTACTATATGTATTTCAGCGCAAGCGCAAAGAAGCAGCTTACGATTTCCGGCAAAAACGCCGCGTACGACAGATTGTACATCGGCATCGCGGTGGGCGATACTCCCGTGGACTTCCGTATTCTCGGCTCGGAAACCTGGGTGAACGACGCCGACGGCAACGTCATTACCGGGGCAACGCTTCCCGTGGATTTCCAGAAAGCGTACGGGCTGGACGGCGTGTTTTCCGTCATCGACGCGAATCCGTTCCTCGATGACGACGGCAATCTGTATCTCTATTTCAACAAACATACCGACAGCAATTCGGAAACGCCGGCGCTGATGGGCGTCTGGGGCGTAAAAATGCGCGATTTCGTTACGCCCGATTATTCCACGCTGTCGTTGGTGTGTTCCCCGAACGCGATCACCTCGCAGGGCGGACTGGTAAACGGCAAGCCGAAAGTCATTTCCCGCGAAGGGAACTATCCTTTCGGCGAAGGCTCCATCAACGAAGGACCGTGCATGGTGAAGCATAACGGAAAGTATTACATGACGTATTCCGCCAACGGCTATTCCAGCGCAAGCTATTCTGTGCATCAGGCAATTTCCGATGCTCCGCTCGGCACGTTTTCCAAGCCGCTGCTCACGGAGGGCAACCCCGTGCTGGCTTCCACGAAAACTTACGTTTCGGGAACGGGACATCACAGCGTCGTGAAAGCCGGCGACGATTACATGATCGTCTATGCCAGAATGGGCAACCCTTCCAATTACGCTCACGGCTGGTTCCGCATCATCGGCACCGATCGCCTGAATTTCATCGAAAACGACGCGGGCAACGAAGTGCTTGTGGCAAACGGACCTTCTTACAGCCTGCAACCGTTGCCGGAAAGCGTCAGCGGCTATAAAAACCTTGCCGAAAGCGCTTCCGTAACGGTGAAAGACGGCAGCAACGCGAAATATCTGAACGACGGCGTGATTCCGTATTATACCTTAACGCAAAACCGTGAATTCGAAGGAAAAACCGGTTCGGAAATCACTCTTTCGTGGAATCGTGCCGTCAGCGTAAAAGCGGTGATGATTTACAATTCGCAGGATTACAACACGGCGTTCAAAAACATCAGAAGCATTAAGTTCTATTTTGCCGAAAAGCCGTCGTGGCTCACCTCTTCTGCCGATTACGCCGAAATCAGCGGGCTTGAATTTCCCGCGGAATGCCTGATGGATTCCGATCTGATGCTCGGTTCCGCCGCGGTTGCCGAATTCGACGAACTCAAAGTAACGAAAATCGTCATCACGCTCGGCGAAAAGTACGAAGAATACGACAAATACGGCAACGTTTCCGATACGATCCGCCTCGGAGAAATCGTGTGCCTTGGCAAGGAGGCGTAAAGATGAAAAAGAAGATGGCTTTTGCGGCGTTATTCACGTCCTGTCTGATAAGCTTTTCGGCTTGCGGCGCGCAGACGCTTCCCGCCGAAAAAACGTACGAACCCGATTACAGAGGCGCTTTCGGCGCATATCCCGACGAAGTGTCCGATGCAGCAAT
>DLQW01000071.1 GCA_002474405.1 Christensenella sp. UBA7597
CTCCTTGCCGTCCGCCAGCGCTTCGTCCAGCGCGGCGCGGGCGTCTTTGGTATATTTGTTGTTGGCAATCAGTTCGTCGTACTTCGCCTGCAATTCGTCGGCGTATTCCTGCAACGTCTTTTTCAGCGTGGCTTCCGCCTGAGCGATCGTTTCCACCGCCTGCGCCGCCGCAAACACCTCGTTATACAGCGCTTCCACGTCCTCTACGGTTTTCACTTCCGTTTCGCATCTTTCCGCAAACGAAGCGATTTCGTCCTGCAAAAGCGCCCAGTTCGTAGCGGAATAATCCGTCTGCGTAAGCGTAGCGAACCACGTTTCGAGCGCCGCCTGCTTTTCGGCGATTTTATCTTTCACTTCCTGCGGCAAATCGTGATTCTGATCGGTGTACTTTTCTTCGTCGAACGCCGAAGAATCGAGCACGTACGTCGTGTAGCAAGGCGCTTCAAAGTTTCTCACCTGCCCTTCGAGAATGATGTTCGAGGCAAATTCGAAATAGAGCATGTCGCCCGCTTTCATATACCACACGCCGCTGAAATCTTCTTCCGTTACGGGATTGCTCACCGTGGCGATTTTCTTCGTCTCTTCGCCGCGCACAATATACACGTTAAGAACGCAGTTATCCGTCCAGCCGTTTGATTTTCCTTCGGGCAGTACGTTGGCGAACGTAAGCGAGCAATCTTTATTCGCTTTGAACAGCTGCACGATCGCGGCGTTGCGCCCGATGTACCACTTCCAGTTCTGCGCAAAATATTTCGGCGAATCGAAACCGGCGTTCAGGGATTCGTTGTACATATAATACTTATCCGCGCCCTGTTTATCGAAATCGAGAAGTCCGTCCGCCACGGTACCCGTCATCAGTTTCGTATCCGCCACGGCGCCCGTAATCCAGGTATAGCCGTTGGCATTCATTTTTTCGCAATAATCGAGGTCTCTTCCCTCTTCTTTTACGGGAACGACCGCTTTCATCGCCGTCATCGCGGTATCGTAAACGGAATTGACGTCCTCCACAGTTTCCGCCGTTTCCACGTCAGTCAGGAATTGCTCGTGCGCCGCATTTACGGTTGCCCAGCCCTCGGCGGTGAAATTCGCTTCTTTCAGCGTTTTCCAGTACTCCGCCATGTCCGCCTTTTTGGCGGCTTTCGCGTTATCTACCGTGTTGGTTTTCACCGCGTCGATATCGGATACGGCTTTTTCGTACGCCGCTTTCAGTACGGATAACTTCGTATATTCCGCGTCTTTGAAATCTTTGAGATATTTCTGAATCAGCGCCCAGTTTTCCGCCGTGTAATCGTCCGCGCTCAGCGCCGATACCTTATCTTCCAGCTTCTTGGTGTATTCCGCAATCTGTTCCGCCGTGGCTTCGTCGGTTTCGCCTTTCGCCGTAAACGTAATCGTCGCTTTCTGCATGTTCTGATAGTTTCTGTCAATTCCCGCGCCGAGTTCGTAATAAATCACGTCTCCTTGCGCCACTTCTACGGAAAGCCCTTTGTTTACTTCGGCTTTAATCGCGTCGGTGCCGTTCGATAAATGATACAATTTCGCAAGCTGCGTAACCGATTGCGTTGCGGCTTCGTATTTATAAACGGCAAAAAGGCTGTTCCAGTCGATATAACCGCCGAAATTCGCCGCCGTGTAATCCCAGGCAATCGTGCCGGCGGCTTCCGCTTCCACATACGTAACCACGCTGCCGCCTGCCTCCGGGAATTTATACTGCCAGTTTTCAACGGTAAATCCTTTCAGCGACAAAGCGTTATCGCTTGCTTTCGCCGAAAAATCTTTCAGGTTGTAATCGCTCTTCGTCGAGTCGAAAAACAACGCCGAAGAATCGGTGTACATCAGCTTCACTTTCATGTTGTTGATGCTGTGCCCCTTATATTCGCTGTACCACGTATAATAAGGCAAATCGCCCATGGTAAGCTGCTTTGTTTCGGCTGCGGAAGCCGTGCTTCCGCCGAGCAGCGACGCGCCTGCCGCCGCGCTTCCCGCGCAGCAAAGCGCAAGCAGTGCGGCAAGTTTCTTGTTCCGGTTCTTTCCTGATGTATTCATATCTTCTCTCCTTATAATTCTCCTTATCGGCGGAGTTGCCGTTTTTAACATGATAAATTCCGCGATTTTGCCGCTTTTCGCGCCGTTTGCACGCTTTGGCGGCGTTTTTCCGTTACGCGTAATAGTTTTCCAGCAGATTCAGATCGCCCGTTCCGCCCGCAGCTTTCTGATAGAGCGCCGCCAGTTCTTTGGCTTCGCCCGCAACCATCTGCCTTGTGCCGAACACATCGTTATACACCCGCGCGGGGTTCGGATCCGCAAAAAAGCCGAATCGCGATACGTTGCCGTGCGCCGCCCAGGGCGTATCCGCATTATCGAACAATCTGAAAATATTCACCGTTTCCACATACGGCATATATTTTTCCACGGCGTTCATCATCGCAATCACGTTTGCCGCGGCGCCGTCGGAGCCTTTGCCCGTATCGCTGTACCCTACTTCCGTAATGAACACTTTTTTATGTTTGCGTTCGTTATCCAGCACAACCTGATACACTTTGTGATTTTCCGTAACGAAATACGATTCGTCGAAATCTTTCGTATCGCGGTACGGGTGCCATGCCGCCACGTCGAAATAATCGTCGGGATTCACCGACGCGGTTTCGTCGGTTTCGGACGAATAGAAATAGCCGAATTCGCCGCTGAAAATATTATCGTAAATCTTCTGTAAAAACCAGGCGTTGGAAGGGCGGCTTTGGGTTACGTCGCTTTTCCCCTGCCCCATCGGTTCGGTAAGCCCGCCCATCACGCTTTTCGCGTCGGGGTTGGCGTTGTGAATCGCCCGCGTGGCGAAATAGAGCATATCCGTGGAAATCGCCGCCATCATTTCCGAATCGAACAGCGAATCATCGTAACAGCTGTACATAAAATCGGGGTTGTTGAGTTCGTTATCGATTTCCCAGTACTCCACTTCGGGAAATTCGGAAACCAGCGTATACCAGGAAGTATAATAATCGTCCAGCCACTGCTTGTAATAACTGCCCGTGGAAAGATTCCGCCGCACCTTCCCCACGGAATTCTGCCCGTTGTTGAAGTTGTGATGGTTCATGCCGATATTCGTTATGCCGCGCGCAACGCACTCCGCAAGTTCCGCGTGCATTACGGCGCAATTTCCGGCGTTTAAAGTATCTTTATCTTCCAGAAGATACGTGAAGTGCATCCAGTGCCGCACCGTTTTCGCGCCCAGATTTTCAATCAGCTGAAAATCCACGCCGAAATCTTCCACGGTAAACGGCGAGCCGTTATACTCTCTGTCCTCTATCAGATAGCAGATTCCGTACAGTTTCGTCGTATCGGCAATGCCGTGAGACGTATCCAGCGGAATTTCTTCCTGCGGTTGATCTGCCGGAGGCTGTTCCTGCCCGCCCGAATTTGTATCGCATCCGGCAACGGAAAACGCCGAAGCCGCACACAGAAACGCCGCCGTTACCGCTGCGAAAAATCTCTTTTTCATCCCGTCAATTCCCCTTTTTCATCAGTACTTCCAAATCGCCCGAACCTCCCGCAAGCCGCTGGAAGGCGTAAGCCTTATTTTTCGGCGCGCCGGGGATACATCTTCCGTCCGCCGCGATATTAATCGACTGCGTTTCCGAAGCGAGTTTATAATACGTTCTCGTATAATCGGGATCGTGCACCAGCCCGAAACGCACTTCGTAGGCGCTGTCCCAGTTATTCAGCTTGCCCACGTCGTACAGTTTGAACATGTTCACAGTTTCCAGCCACGGTAACTGCTTGCAGGCGTCGAACATTTCTTCCATGTATTTTATGGCGTTCTGCTCGCCGTTGCAGGTGGTATCGTTCCAGCCGATTTCGGTAAAGAATACTTTTTTGTGCTTTTTCTCGTTCTGCAGAATAATATCGTAATATTCTTTATTGATTTCTATGAAATTCTTTTTGTTGAACGAAGGCATGTACGGGTGCCAGCAGGCTATCTGAAAATAATCGTCGGCGTTTTTCGAAGCGCCGCTTTTTTCTTCCGTCCCGTAAAAATATCCGTATTCGCCGCTTGCCACGTTATCGTATAACAGCTGTAAAAAAGTTGCCGTATTGCCCATGCCGAGCCCTTTCGGCTCCGTAAGTCCGCCCATCACCGTCTGTGCCGCGGGGTTTTCTTCGTGAATCGCGCGGGAGGCGTAATAGAACATATCCGTGGCGATTTCCGCCATCTCTTTCACCGAATACGAATCGTGCGAAGAACCGTTCCACATGAAATCGGAATTGTTCACTTCGTTATCGATTTCCCAGTACTTCACTTCGGGGAACTCCTTCACCAGCGTGCGCCACGATTCGTAATAATCGTTCAGCCATTCCACATACGCGCTGCCTTCCGATACGTCGCGCTTATAGGGTTTTGCAACGGTGTTGCCGGTGGCGTTGAAGTTGTGGTGATTCATGCCGATGTTCGTCATGCCCGCCGCTTCGCACGCCGCCAGCAGTTCGTGCATGTTTTTCGTTGCGGCGCAATCGGGTTTCAGCGTATTAGGCGAGGACATGAAATGCGGGAAGTGCATCCACTGCCGCACCGTTTTTACGCCCATGTTCTTCATCAGAAGCACTTCGTTTGCGATATCCAGCGTTTCGGCGCTGCGTTCTTCCAGAAGATAACACATGCCGTACAGATTGCTCTGATCCGCTATGCCGTGCGAAGAATCCAGAGCGGTCTCCTCTTTGCCGCATGCGGCGCCGAGGCACGACGTTGCGATTGTTGTGCCCGCAACGAAAGCGGATAACCATTTTTTGAAATTTATCATTTTTCTTTCCCTCTTTGCCAAAGCTGCCTGAATATGGCGATTTTTCCGTTATTTATCGTATAATTCGGATAAATTCCGTAAAAATAGTATCATAAAAAAAATCGATTGTCAATACTAAAAAATAAAGACAACCGATTTTCAGAATATATAACCGAATTTTATAACGGCGAAAATTTATCTTTTTCAAGATTCTTCAGCCCGTCAAGATACCTTGTGCGCGCCTCGTTGGGCGTACTGCCTATAATTTCGCGGTACTTTGTACAGAACTGCGCCACAGAGGAAAAGCCGCAGCGCGCCGCGATTTCCTTGATTAAGTATTCTTTTCCGTTGCCGCTTCTGAGCAGCCTGTCCGCCAGTTCGATACGCTTCTGCAAAATATATTCGTTCACGCCGACGTTATATTTTTTCGCGAAAATTTTTCTGAAATGGTCGTAACTGTACCCTGACATTTCCGCCAGCTTCGCCGTATCGATTTCGCAGCAGAAATTCGAATCGATGTAGTTGAGAATATTGTCCAGATTTCTGTCCGCCGAAAGCAACGGGCGCTTTCTTGCCGCGGAAATCAGCTTGATGGCGATAATCGTGCAATAGCTGTTGATCAGCTGTTCGGAATATATGTTGCGGTTGGTTACTTCGCGATAGATTTTTTTCATATATTCTTTGATATCGTAATCCGATTCGTTGTAAATGCCCTCCGCGTAACCGTCCTCGCCGAAAATTTCCAGCCCGATATACAAAACTTCCGTACCTTTCTCGTCGAATTCCGTATGCTGCACTTTCGGTCCCACCAGCATGAACGTATCTTTTTCGAACGTGTGCCGTTCTTTGTGGAAATCCACCCAGCCGCTGCCGTTTACGTAATACACGATTTCGTAGCAGGGGTGCGCGTGCGGCTTGCCCAGCGTGGCTTTTTCGTATGTGAAGTTCACACAGAACAAAAGATTCGTGGTAATCATTCCCTGCCCTCCCGTGTAAAAACCGTATTTCCGTAAAAAATCCGTCTTTCTTCTTACGTATTTTCATTATAACCGTTTTTCGGGGTAAAATCAATAATTTTTTACGGGTAAATCGGCTGTTTTTCGGTTGTTTTTACGTTTTTTTCGGAAAAATCCGCCCCGAAAATGAAGAAATCGCAATAAAATCGTAATTTCCAGCGTATCTTTTCCGCTCGATTTCAGGTATAATTTCCCCTAAAAAGAAGATATTTGAAAGGAAGCCGATGAAATTTGATTTGACTATCCGCCGCAATAGGTATATAATATAGGCAGTCGGGATTTCCGAAGAAAATTTCACGGAACCTAACAAAAATGCGGCTGTCATCCGCCCGAAGGAGAACTTATGCAGGAAAAACAAGACGACTTTCTCGATTTAATCGTTTATCAGATTTACCCGCGCAGCTTTTACGATTCGAACGGCGACGGCATCGGCGATCTGAACGGAATCAGGCAAAAAATCCCCTATCTGAAAGAACTGGGCGTAAACGCCGTATGGATTTGCCCTTGCTATAAAAGCCCGAATTACGATAACGGCTACGATATTTCCGATTACCGGGATATTATGGACGAGTTCGGCACGCTGGACGACTGGAAAAAGCTGGCGGAAGAACTGCACGCAAACGGCATGAAAATCATCATGGACCTTGTGGTGAACCACACGTCCTCCGAACATTTCTGGTTCCGTCAGGCACGTTCTTCCAAAGATAACCCCTACCACGATTATTATATCTGGGCGGACAAGCCGCTTACGGACTGGACGGCGTGCTTCGGCGGCAGCGCCTGGGAATATAACCCCGCAACGAACGAATACTATCTGCATTCTTTCGCCGTGCAGCAGCCCGACCTGAACTGGGAAAACCCGAAAGTACGGCAGGCTTGCTGCGACGTTGTGGATTTCTGGACGGACCTCGGCGTAGACGGCTTCCGATGCGACGTGCTGGATTATATCTCCAAAGATTTTGCCGCCAACAAAAAGCTGAACGGTCCGCGCCTGCACGAATATATCCGTCAGCTGTTCGGGCGCGAAAAGACAAAACATCTTTTCACAGTAGGAGAATGCCAGTCCGACGCGCAAAGCATCTGCGATATTTGCGGCAAAGACCGCGGCGAATTGAAATCGGTGTTTCAGTTCGAACATATCGGGCTGGGAAGATCGGATAAATACAATCCCGCCCCCTACCGCTGCGATGACATTAAAAACGTGCTCGTCAAATGGCAGAATTTCACCGCGGAACACAATCTTTTATATATTTTATTTACCGATAATCACGATCAGCCGTTTTTTCTTTCCCGCCTCGGAAACGATAAAGAATTCCGTTACGAATGCGCCACGGCGGACGCGGGCATGTTTTACCTGCTGAAAGGCATTCCGTTTATTTATCAGGGGCAGGAGTTCGGCTCGGCAAATTCGTATTACAGCGATATTTCCTGCTTTAACGACGTGGAAACGGTGAATTATTATCACGACAATCTTAATAAAAAGCCGCAGGAAAAACTGATTGCCGAAATCAATTACGGCAGCCGCGATAACACCCGCCGCCCGCTCGCCTGGACGAACGAATCGGGCTCCCACGGCTTTACAAGCGGCACGCCGTGGCTGAAGATGCCGTCGCGCGCCGACGAAATCAATCTTGAAAAAGACCGCGCCTCGGAAAAATCGATTTTCGCTTTTTATAAAAAGCTCCTCGCGCTCCGCAATGCAAACGGCGTAATCAGATACGGCTCGTTCAAAGATCTTACGAAAAATGACGGCTGTTTCGTTTACGAACGCGCGCTCGGCGGCGAAAAAATCGTAGTCGCCGTCAATTTCGAAAAGAATAACGAAATTCTTCTTCCCGAAACGGTTATAAACGCACGCCCGGAAATTCTCCTTTGCAATTATCCGGACGCCGAATCGTCCGCAACGATTTTCAGACCGTTTGAAATCAGAGTGTACCGCGTCTCGTAACACGTTACGCATCCGTGAACGGCGCGCAAAATCTTAAAATCTATTTATACTGGAGTGAAATATATGGACTGGAACAAAATCTGGGAAACCATTCAGGGCTGGCTGACGACGACCGGCATTAAAATTCTCGTCGCGCTGCTTGTTTTAATCGTTGCGTTTACGCTTATCAACCGTATCAGCAAAAAGATTGAAAAACACGGCAGAAAACTGGAAGAAACAAAGCACGTGGACAAAACCGTTTACCGCACGCTCAGCTACATCGCGAAAATCGGGCTGAAGATTCTTGTTGTGTTATCGC
The DNA here is from genome assembly GCA_002474405.1 of Christensenella sp. UBA7597. Taxonomy (GTDB): domain Bacteria; phylum Bacillota; class Clostridia; order Christensenellales; family Borkfalkiaceae; genus Scatosoma. Next base: position 8,035 of record DLQW01000071.1, read on the forward strand.
TTGTGGCGTATCTCGGCATCGACACGGGCGCAATCACGGCTTTAATCGCTTCGCTCGGCGTCGGCGTCGGTCTTGCCGTCAACGGCACTCTTTCCAATCTTGCGGGCGGCATGCTGCTGCTTTTCACCCGTCCGTTCAAAGACGGAGATTATATCGCGGCAAACGGCTACGAGGGATGCGTGGAAGATATTTTTATCTGTAACACGAAAATCCGTACGAACGATAACAAAATCGTCTATCTGCCCAACGGAAAACTTTCCACCAGCGAAATCGTGAATTATACCGAAAAAAATACGCGCCGCGTAGACCTCACTTATTCGATTTCTTACGCCGACGATTTCGAAAAAGCGGAACGAATCGTAAAAGAAGTAGCCGCCGCCAACCCGAAAATTCTGCAGGACCCCGCGCCGAAAGCAAGAATCACCGCGCATTCCGCCAGCAGCATCGATCTTTTCTGCCCCGTCTGGTGCAAAACGGAGGACTACTGGGACGTTCTGTTCGATATGAACGAGCAGGTTAAAAAAGCGTTCGATTTAAACGGCATTTCCATTCCGTTCAACCAAATGGACGTGCACGTGAAAAACGACTGAATTTCCGAAAAGCGATTCTGGCGTTTATCCGAAATCATCCATCATATTCCCGGCTGCAATGCGGCAAAAAACGCCGCGTTACAGCCGTTCTTTTTTGCGTAAAATCAGCCCGGAAAATCAGCCCGGACGATTCCTCCGCCCGCAAGAGAATTGATTACCGTTTCCGCTATGAGCAGCCAAGTTTGATAAAATTTATATAAAAAAGAATCCGAACCGAGGACCTCCCCGATTCGGATGAATTTGTCTATTGACTTCAAAAAAGATTTTTTGCTTTTTTTGTGTGGAAGCGAAGCTCAACATTTATTTTTTTTGTCTAAAAACCATTTCTTATTGTTAGATATAACAAGTAAAAACTTAATAAGATTCGGATATTTAGAACAATATTCTCAACAAACCAATAAAATTATTTATTATTAAATAAATCATTCCAATTCACTTGCATAATACCATAACTCATCCTTGCTATTAGAAAGATCCGATAAAATATTGCACATTCGCTCAGTATTTTTAGTACAGGAGAATAAACCCATCCCTCTTTTCCTTTGTGCTTAGTAATTATTTGATCTGTTATCATTTTGTTGAGTATTTTATTGCAAATTTTACTATCGCTCCTGTCGCCCAGCCCACGCAACAAAGCTTCTTCTTTTCTACCATTTCCTTTGCTGATAGTAGAAAATATTTTTTTTATAATTGTGAGTAAAATAGTTTGTGCTCTGCTTAAATTTGCGGTTTTTATACGAGCAACAGTACTGACTGGTTGATATTCATCAACATCGCATTGTTTAGCATATCTTCTGTTTCTGTATTTTTCCCTCTTAACTCTTTCTTTGCCACTTTCTCTGCCGTTTACCCCGACACTTCAAGTTTTCGACTATCGCTTAAAGCAAACGATACTGCATAAAATTTATTTTCACGTATAAAAAATTCCCTCCTCCAATAAAACTTGGAAAAGGGACTTTTGCTTTTACAATATTGAATTACAAGCCGAGCCAGCCCCGTATTTCCTCGTTTTTTTTATTACGGGACTATCTCATTTTGTAATTTTTTCTTTGGAATTTTTATCTGATATTTTTATACATAGGTCCGTAGGAGGCACAGGCGCGGTAGTCCTGCCCTTCTTTGTCCATTCCGAACGCGTTCCACGCGGCGGGGCGGTAAATGTCTTTCTCGTCCACGTTGTGCATACACACGGGTATACGGAGCATTGAACACATCGTGATTAAGTCCGCACCGATATGTCCGTAGGAAATCGCACCGTGATTCGCGCCCCAGTTATTCATTACGTCATACGCAGATTTAAACGCGCCCTTGCCCGTTACGCGCGGCGTAAACCACGTACAAGGCCACGTATAGTCCGTGCGCTTCCACAGTTTATCCGTTACTTCGTCCGGCAGTTTCACCGTCCAGCCCTCTACGATTTGCAATACGGGTCCTAACCCCTTGATAAGGTTAAGTCTTATCATTGTGGCGGGCATTTCCGCGCGCGTTACGAATCGGCTCGAATATCCGCCGCCGCGGAAATATCCGAGGTCCGCATACGGCCATGTAGTGGCGTTCATCATTGTATCGATATCTTTATCGGTAACTTCCCACCACTTCTTCATTACGGCGTTGCCGTTTTCGTCTTTCACTTCGCCGCACGCGTCCACACAGCACGCGCCAGAATTGATCAGGTGAATAAAGCCGTCCGCTTCTTTCGCTTTGCCTTCGATTTCGTAACCCGTTACGCGCTTTACCGCTTCGCCGGACCAGTACGTTCTCACGTCCGCAAACATCTGCGCTCTGCCCGTCAGCAGTTTCATAAACAACATACTCGTGGCATTCAGCGTATCGTTTTCCGTGCCTAAAATATACGGCTCTCTTGCGCCGTTCCAGTCGAACGATGAATTCAGTATGCTTTCGGGAAAATCGCAATTCGGATAGAAGTCCGTCCATTGCCGTTGCCCCTGAAATCCGCCGACGATCGCGTTATGCCCTACCGCTTCTTCTTCACAGCCTTGCGGCAGGTTCTTGTTGCCGTTGTACAAGTCCTTGATAATGCACGCCATTTTCGCCGTGAATTCCCAGTCTTTCGCTTTTTCTGCGGCGCTCTTCTGCATTTCTTTCGGGTTCTTATCGAAATCGGGCTTGCACTTTTCTTTCACCCATTTCAGGGCTTTTTCATATTCTTTCTCGTCGTAAATGCCCTTTTCCATCCGGCGGATAATTTCCACTTCGTCTATGCTCTCTACGCGCATACCGAGATATTCTTCAAAGAATTCGGGCGAAATGATCGAGCCGCCGATACCCATCGTTACCGAGCCGATTTGCAGGTACGATTTGCCGCGCATCGTGGCAACCGCTACCGCCGCTCTCGCAAAACGCAAAATCTTTTCCTGTACGTCTGCCGGGATAGACGTATCGTCCGCTTCCTGCACTTCGTGTCCGTAAATGCCGAACGCGGGCAAGCCTTTCTGCGCGTGCGTGGCAAGCACCGAAGCGAGATACACCGCGCCCGGGCGTTCCGTGCCGTTGAACCCCCACACCGCTTTGATCGTGAGTGGGTTCATATCCATCGTTTCCGCGCCGTAGCACCAGCACGGCGTTACCGTAAGCGTGATGTCTACGCCCGCTTTCTTGAATTTATCTTCGCACGCCGCCGCTTCCGCCACGCGCCCGATCGTGGTATCCGCGATAATCACTTTCGCGTGTTCGCCGTT
>DLQW01000056.1 GCA_002474405.1 Christensenella sp. UBA7597
CAAGAAAAGCCCGAAGGGGAAAGCAAGGGAAGAAAAGGGGAAGCCGAGAGTATGGCGTCGTGCCCAACTATGAGAAAACAAGGTACGCCCCTCATCAGTCAACTTCGTTGACAGCTTCCCCCCCCAAGGGGAAGCCACGGAGTGGCTGACAATTTTTGCCGAAGAAAATTTTGTAAGCAAAATTTTATGCAGGCAAGGGGAAGCCTTGAAGTAAGGAAAGATTTTAAATTGACCTCTTTGACCTCTCTCGGCGCTACGCGCCACTCTCCCCGAAGGGGAAAGCAAGGGCGGAGAAGGGGAAGCCGAGATAAGGCATACTGTTTATTTTATGCGGGGTTGGCGGCGGAATTGCCTGCCGTTTCTCCTGCCGTGTCGTTCGCGGCTTCTTTGGCGGCTTTCGCGGCGCCGCCTTTTTCTTTGCGCACTTCTTTGGCAAGCGCCGAGGCGATACGCACTTCTTCGTCCGCCGAGGATACGCCCTCTGCTTCGATAGGGTCCAGCTTTTCCGATTTGGCGTAGTCGGAACAGAGGTAGCGCTTTGTTTTATAGCCCACAAGCAGCGTTAAAAACGCGCTGACGGTGCCCTGCACGGTGCTGTCTACCAGCGTATCAATGAAAGGAATTTTTTTGGAGACGCCCGCGAAGAATTTGCCGAACACGTTGAACCAGTTTACGTTCTGCATGCCGTAGGCGATAAGGGAATTTTTCAGGACGGAGGCGTAGATTTTCGCCAGCTTCAGATGCGAGGGACGGTAGCCGTAAATCGCCACGATCTGTTTGATTAACGATAAATTTACAAGCAGCACGGAAAGCGCGTCGATTTTATCGTTCTGAGAAACGGACGTGGTGAGAAAGGCTCTGCCCGCGCTTTTGAAAATGACTCCGTTCGCCGTGGAGCCTACGTCGGACGAGAACGTTTTGCGCATTGCCTGACGGAGCATGGGCTTGTCGTTTTTTTCAAGCGCGCGCTCGATGTTTTCGAGGTTTGCGTTTTTTATGTAGTGGTGTTTCAGCGTTTTATCGTCGCGGTTGTATTTTACAAGCGCCGTTGCCACCCCGCGGAGCGCGGCGTAGTTTTTGCGTTTGGCGAGGTCTTTGTTTTCGGCGGTAACGTCGGTGATGAAGGCGCGGGCTTTCAGCACTTTCACAAGCGGCAGAATCATGAAGAAAAACACGGCGAGCGCGGCTAACGCCGTGCAGACGTAGCCGTAAATTTTATTTATCTGAAACGCCAGCGTAAGAAGGTTGGCGAGGGCGCCCGCCGCAAGCAGCACGATGAGCGCGATGACGAAGATCAGCCATAAAACGGCGCGCTTTTCGTTGCTTTTGCCGAGCGTTGACGTTACGGATTTGGAAAAATCCGCGGATTCGTTGGGGGCTTCCTGTTCTTTCATTTGTAAAATCCTCCGTAGGGCGTGCCGAGGTGCGGCACGATTATATTGTAACACGGCGGCGGAAAAAATGCAAGCGGAATGTGAAAATCGGCGGCGGGCGGAAAAAACCGGGCGGCGGGCGGTTGCGGGGGGACGCCGCGGCGGGGCGAAAAAGCGATATCGCCGCGTGAAAAAAGCAGAACGTATAATCAGAACGTATAGAAATTGCGGTTGTCCGTTTCGTGCGCGTGCACGTGGTTTTTCATATGCGACGTGATGCGATATTTTCCCGGCGTCGTGCCCATGAATTTTTTAAAATTCTGATTGAAGTTAATATTGCTTTTATAACCCGTCTGCAGTCTGATTTCGTTGATCGAAAGCTCGGAAGAAGAAAGCAAAGCCGCGGCGCGTTCGATGCGGTATTTGTTCAGAAAGTTGATGGCGGTGGTGGAAAAAATGGTTTTGAACAGCTGGTTCAGGTAGTTCTGCGTTATGCCGCAGAAAGCGGCGATTTCTTTCAGGGTGCAATCGTGGTTGAAATGATCGTAAATGTAATCGATTGCGGAATTGATGTAAACGATGCCGCTGATTCGTTTATTGCTTTCGGAAAAATGCCTTGCAATCAGCAAAAGCAGCGATGAAATCATAAAATTCAGGCAATTCCCCGCCGCGTCGTTATTTTCAAGATGGTTTTGTATCAAAAGAAGATTCTGCAGAAGCGTACCGTTATCACGCAGGCGGCATACTTCCAAATCGGAAGCAAGAAAGGCTTTCATCGCTTCGTCTTTCCGCTGTAAATTGTATAATGTAAAATCGGAATCTTCGCATACGTCCGAAGAAAATTCTATGTTGTAAATCTGCGTATCCGTGTCGTCCACGTAAATTTTGTGCGGAACGCCCGAATCGATAAACACATACTCGTTGGGGTGGAGCACAAGATTGTGTTCGCGCGAGAGTTTGTCTTTAAACAGAAGGTGCATTTCGCCCGTCATTACGTACATAAGTTCGAGCCGCGTATGGCTGTGAAAAGACATATCGAAGCTTTTGTAAAAATGCAGATAATATCCCTTCGGGTACAGCCATTTGCGAAGATTGTTTTTGTTGAATACGGAGTGATTGCTGCCTTGTTCTTCTAAGTTTTCCATGTTGAAATTATAACACAAATTTTGAAAAAAAACAATAAGTTTGTTTGATTTTTTTTAATTATACTAAAAAAAATAAAAAAAATCATTCATAGGAGGCTTGCGCAGGCAGATTTTTTCTGTTATAATGGCTACGAAAAACAAGAATGAATCTCAGGAGACGGAAAAGATGAAAAAATTGAAAAAGCTTGTTTCTGTGGCAACGGCGTTCGCGGCTCTTTTAAGCTGCGGCGCATGTAAACTTTCGGCAAGCGGCGAAAAGGGCGTGCTGAAAATTTCTTCGTTTTACGGCGGGTACGGAGACACCTGGGCGCA
>DLQW01000084.1:0-1118 GCA_002474405.1 Christensenella sp. UBA7597
GTGAAAAGAAATGAAAATAAAAACGAAAAGAATCGCCGCTGTTTGCCTTGCGGTTGTCATGTTGTCGGGCGTAAGTTTTTCGGTGGCGCGCTGCTGTTATTTAAACTCCCGTCCGTCGGATCCTTCCGCTTCGAAGCCGTCGGATACGGAAACCGACGCGAACGCCTACCCGACGGAAATATTCGATGCCGGCGTATATAATCCCGTAAAAACGGAATATTCTGCAGAAATTCTCGGCACGGTTGCCCGCCGTATTCCCGAAACGTCGGACGGCGGACTGGAACGCTATCCGCAGTACGGCGTTACGCTTTCGGATGCCACGCAGGAAGAAAAAAGCGCCATTCTTGCCGAAAACGCCGCCATCTGCGCCTCCGATACCACGTACGACGCCATGGACGAAGAGGGGAATCTCTATCTCGGCGGCGAGGCTACGGGCAAAAAATTATATCGGCACACGGCGGCAAGCGGCATGTACGAAGGCGATCTGCGCGATGACGAACCCGCCGTAATCAAGCGCATCACCATGCGCGCGCGCCCCGCGGGAAACCATATCACGGGGCTGTATGCGCCCGCGGGCGAAACGGTGAAAATCGAACTGAGCGGGGAAGATCTGCAAACCACGGGCGGGCTCGTCGTGTATATCGGGCAGGCGTTGCAGAACGGACAGGCTAACAATATCTGGGCGGCGCGCGATTTCAACCGTATGCCCGTAATTTTAAATACCATGACGGTAAACAAAGAAACGTCGTACGTCGGCTCGTATCTCGGCGGACCCGTTTATATCCGCCCCGTGAACGCGGGCGTAAAGTTCACCGTAACCATTTCCGGCGCCGTGCCGTACGCGCACTATATTCACGGTTACACCACGCAGGAGGAATTCGAAACAAGCAAAGAATCCTCCGCGCCGTATTTCGATATGGAAGTATGGGACGATTCCGTGCGCCATTCGGGGCCGCGTTCCCGCGCCGCCCGATTCGATTTTCAGCAGATTTCGGCAGCCGCGGTGCTGTGGGATAAAATTTCGCGCGTTTCCAATCAGGTGCCGTCCGGCTCCAACGCGGCGATAGGCATTACGTTTTTATATGATCCGTTCGTGGCGGCGGGCAGTCTGGTGGCGT
>DLQW01000084.1:1166-2532 GCA_002474405.1 Christensenella sp. UBA7597
GGCGTTCGTGGGGCGCTCCACGGTGAATTGTCCGCCCGCCTACATGGCGTCCGCGCTGGATGCGGAAAGTGCGGTAAACAACGCTACCGACGGCTTCTGGGGGTGCATACACGAATATAACCACCATTATCAGCGCTACGGGTTCGCGCCCGGCGACGAAGTTACCAACAACGCCGTAAGCCTTGTTTCGTACAGCCTGTATACGCGCAATTCCGCAAACCGCGCGCTCGGCAACGATAACGAGGGAAAATACGCCGTCGGGTGGGACAGGTACACGAATCCCTCGTGGGCGTTGAAACAAACGCTTTCCAACAGCGGAACGAATTCCGCGCTCGACGGCTATGCAAACCTTTTGCATTCGTTCGGCGCAACCCGCTATCTGCAGATGACGAAAAACGGCAACGGTTCGGGCGGCGCGGACGTATGGTACAAGGCGGTGAGCGACGCCACGCATTACGATATGACCTACTATTTTACGGAAGTGCTGCACCAGACGGTTTCGGAAAGCGTGCTTGCGGAATACGCGGCGAAAAACTATCCCGTGTTCGTGCCCGTGGCTACCATTTATCAGACGGGCAGAAGCTATACCGTAGACGGCGTGAAATATTATTCCCGAACGGCGCAGCCCTACGAAATCGAAACAGGGGAGAATTTCGAAATCGATTTGAATTCGAACCTTGTGCTGCCGGACGGATTTTCGTGGCAGGTGAAGAATATCTCGCAGCCCGCGTACGGCGAAATCGTGCGGAAAACCGACGGCGTTTATACGTACATTCCGGACGAATTCAACCGCGAATCGGGCAAAATCGTCGTTACCGTTCAACTCACGAAAGACGACGGCGCGTTCGAAGCGGAAGATACGGATATCGTCATCGAACTCAGGCAGAAGCAGTATAAGCCCACCATGCTGGAACGCACCGTTTATACGTATACCAGCGAAAATATGTACAAAAGCCCCGTAACGGCAGCGGAAAACGGCTATGCGGGCTATGATAGCATGCGGGAAGAGGATAACGCAAACCCCACGGAAAACGCCAACACGGATATATGGGGACCGAATCCCGCAAACAACGCCGTCATGGAAGTGCGGGGAAAATTCTGTATATCGAGCGCGGGTAAATACCGCCTTGCTCTCCGCGGACGTCGGTATGCGGCGTTGTACGTTTCTCTCGACGGAAAATCTTACGAGCTTGCCGCAGACATGACGAACCTCACGAACAGCGTGCAGTTCGATCAGACAAACGAAAGCAATTATAAAGATTACACGTTCGCCAAAGGGCAGTGGGTGTATTTCAAAGAGGTGCTGCTGGTTACGTACGACAGAAGTTTCGTCGGGCTCGGCATAGGCATGTTCGACGGCGACAAC
>DLQW01000084.1:2584-18377 GCA_002474405.1 Christensenella sp. UBA7597
TCTCAACGCGTACCGGAATACTTATTATCGGGAGGATTTCGATTCGGATTATTTCTATACGCGCGATTACACGTATAACTATCGCGAAACAAGCGGCACGCAAACGCTTGTATCCGCTAATTATAAACCGTGGGACGGTACGAAATCCATCGATTTGCTGTTCGACGATGACGATACAAACTGGATTCATTCCGATCGTTCCGATATTTCCGAGGAAAATCCTTTTGAAATCACCGCCGATCTCGGCGCCGTCATGCGCGCCAACCGTTTCACCGTTTACGGAGAGCCTTCGCGGCAGTATCAGCCGAAAGATTTTCTGCTGTACGGCGGAACGGACTCGGAAAATCTGGAATTGATCGCAACGGTGAAAGATGCCGTCCGCGAAAATTATAACGTGTCGGTCGATTTCGAAGAACGGGAGATCCGTTATTATAAACTGGTGGTTACGGATACCTGGGCAATCGGGCAGAACTACCGCTATATCGCGTTCCGTTGCGCGAAATTTTCGCTTTCATACGACGGCGGAACGTTGCTTTCGCCCGACGAAAACGTATTTACGTATAAAGGCGGCTGGAAGCTGAGCAAACGTTTTTCCACGTTCGGGCACTTATACGAAGGCGAAAACGCCACGGCGGAATTTACCTTTACCGGCAGCCGTTTCGCGATTTTTTCCCGCAAAGGGGAAGAATTCGACGGCTTTGAAATCCTCATCGACGGGGAATCGGCGGGCACGGTAAAAATCAACGCCGACGGCAGCGATACGAATCCGACATATTTGTCGAAACGCCTTGCGGAAGGGGAGCACCGCGTAATCCTAAGAAGCAAAACGCGCTTCAATATCGATTCCGTCGTATTATGGAAAAGCGGCGATAAATAAGGGGCGTATGGCACACAAAGAACAAGCCGCATTCCGTAACGAATGCGGCTTGTTCCTTATATAAAGAACGCTCAGTTTTTAAAATATTTTATGGCGGAAGCGAAAAGTTTCATATCGTATTCGCCCGGTACGTTTTTATAAAGGTCGGGGGCATAGCGTTCGGAGTGCCCCATTTTTCCGAATACGCGCCCGTCGGGGGAGGTGATGCCTTCGATAGCATATGCCGACCCGTTCGGGTTGAAACGTATGTCGTTTGTCGCTTCGCCGTTTTCGTCTACATATTGCGTCGCAATCTGCCCGTTTTCGGCAAGCTGTTTTATCAAAGATTCTTCCGCATAGAAACGCCCTTCGCCGTGCGAAATCGGCACGTTGAAAATATCGCCCGGTTTCACGCCCGCCAGCCAGGGAGATTTATCCGAAACCACGCGCGTACGCACGATTTTCGATTGATGCCGCGCGATTTTATTGTATGTGAGCGTAGGGCTGTGTTCGTCGGCGTCCAGAATTTTTCCGTAGGGGACAAGCCCTAATTTTATCAGCGCCTGAAAACCGTTGCAGATACCAAGCATCAGTCCGTCGCGTTTTTCAAGCAGAAGTTCCACCTGTTCTTTCACCGCCGCGCCGCGGAAGAACGCAGTAATGAATTTCCCGCTGCCGTCGGGTTCGTCGCCGCCCGAAAAGCCGCCGGGGATAAAAATCATCTGCGATTTGCCGATAAGCTCGGCGAAGCGTTCCGCGCTGCGTGCCACGGCTTCGCTGCTCTGATTGTTGATGACGAAAATTTCGGGCTCCGCGTCTGCGTCGCGCATGGCTTTCGCACTGTCGTATTCGCAGTTCGTTCCGGGAAAGACGGGAATGAGTACGCGCGGTTTCGCCGTTTTTATCGCGGGAAATACGCGCTTTTCCGCTTTGTAAGAAAGCGTGGGCACGGGCGATTTTTCAAACGGAATATTGCAGCGGTATACGCCTTCCAGTTTGTTTTCGTAGGTGTGAAGCAGGCTGTTTAAGGCAATGCTTTCCGTACCTTTGGTAATCTTTCCGTCGCTTGTGATTTCGCCGAGGAGAACGCCGCCTTCAAGCTCGCTTTCCGCTGTGTCCGCCGATACTTCCACAACGAACGAGCCGTAAGAATAGCCGAAAATCGTTGTATCGGAGATTTTCCCGTAACGGAAGCCGAGCCCGTTGCCGAAGCACATTTTCATTATCGCTTCCGCGATGCCGCCGTAAGCGGGCGTGTAGCAGGCAACCGCCTTCTTTTCGTGCAGAAGCGTCGTGATCTTACCGAATACGGAAAGAAGAGATTTCGTATCGGGAAGGCGATCGGCGGTGTATGCGGGCGAGAACAGCCATACCTTATCGCCTGCGTTTTTAAATTCGGGAGAAACGATGTCCTTCGTTTTCGCCGTGGTAACGGCGAAAGAAACAAGCGTAGGGGGAACGTCTAAATTTTCGAAAGAGCCGCTCATCGAATCTTTGCCGCCTATCGAGGCAATCTGTAAATCGAGTTGCGCGCGGAACGCGCCGAGAAGAGCGGATAACGGTTTGCCCCAACGATTTTCATCTTTGCCGAGGCGTTCGAAATATTCCTGGAAGGTGAGATACACATCTTTGAATTCCGCGCCCGTGGCAATCAGTTTGCACACCGATTCGATTACGGCAAGATATGCGCCGTGGTAGGGGCTTTTTTCCGTAACGAAAGGGTTGTAGCCCCATGCCATCAGCGAACAATCGTCGGTGTGCTTTTTCTCCACGGAAATTTTCTGCACCATCGCCTGTACGGGGGTAAGTTGCTTTTTCCCGCCGAACGGCATAAGCACGGTGCCCGCGCCGATTGTGGAATCGAATTGCTCGGAAAGTCCGCGTTTCGAGCATACGTTCAGGTCGTTCGCAAGCGTTTCGTAATTTTCTTTGAACGTGCCGCGCACCTCTCTTTCGTAAGGAAGAGGCTTTTGCGCGTGCGCGTCGGCGTGCTTTTCCGCGCCGTTGGAATTCAGAAATTCGCGGCTGATATCTACGATTGTTTTTCCGTTCCAGCGCATCGTAAGGCGCGGTTCGGCTTTCACCACGGCTACGGGGCAAGCCTGAAGATTTTCGGTGCGCGCAAGGGCGAGGAATTTTTCCGCGTCCTCTTTCGCCACCACCACCGCCATGCGTTCCTGCGATTCGCTGATGGCAAGTTCCGTGCCGTCAAGTCCTTCGTATTTTTTCGGTATGGCGTTAAGGTCGATGTCCAGCCCGTCGGCAAGTTCGCCGATGGCTACGGAAACGCCGCCCGCGCCGAAATCGTTGCAGCGTTTAATCAGAAGACATGCTTCTTTATTGCGGAAAAGCCGTTGCAGTTTCCGCTCTTCCGGCGCGTTGCCTTTCTGCACTTCCGCGCCGCATTTTTCAAGGGATTTCAGCGTATGCGATTTGGAAGAACCCGTCGCGCCGCCGCAGCCGTCGCGCCCCGTGCTACCGCCGAGGAGAATGACTACGTCGCCCGCGGCGGGCGTTTCTCTGCGCACGTTTCCGGCGGGAGTCGCCGCAATCACCGCGCCGATTTCCATGCGTTTCGCCGTGTAGCCGTCGTGATAAATTTCGTCTACGATTCCCGTCGCCAGCCCGATCTGATTGCCGTACGAAGAATAGCCGTCGGCGGCGGTGGTAACGATTTTACGCTGCGGAAGTTTTCCGGGAAGCGTTTCGCTCACGGGGGTGAGAGGATTTCCCGCACCCGTTACGCGCATCGCGCCGTACACGTACGAACGCCCGGAAAGGGGATCGCGGATCGCTCCGCCGATGCAGGTAGCCGCGCCGCCGAACGGCTCGATTTCCGTGGGGTGGTTGTGCGTTTCGTTTTTGAAAAGCAGCAGCCAGTCCTCGCTTTTTCCGTCCGCGTCCACCTTGATTTTCACCGTGCAGGCGTTGATTTCTTCCGATTCGTCCAGTTTATCCAGTTTGCCCTGTTTTTTCAGTTCTTTTGCGGCGATCGTGGCAAGGTCCATCAGGCATACGGGCTTGTTTTCGCGATGCAAATCTTTTCTTACGGCAAGATATTCTTCGTATGTTTTCTGAAGAAGTTCGTCCTCGAAAGAGGCGTTGTCGATATGCGTGAGAAAGGTGGTGTGGCGGCAGTGATCCGACCAGTAGGTGTCAATCATGCGGATTTCCGTCATGGTAGGGTTGCGCTTTTCCTTTCTGAAATAATCGCGGCAGAATTTCACGTCGTCCTCGTCCATCGCCAACGCGTATTTCACGGCGAATTCTCTGAGCTGCTCGCCTTCCAGTTCCGTGAATCCGTCTATCGTCGCTACGCTTTCGGGCACGGGGTGCGCGATTTCCAGCGTTTCGGGGAGAGCGAGCGAAGCTTCGCGGGCTTCCACGGGGTTAATCACATATTTTTTGATTGCCGAAAGTTCGCTTTCGGAAACGTCGCCGTACAACACGTATACTTTCGCCGTGCGGATTAAAGGGCGTTCTTTCTGCGAAATTAACTGAATACATTGCGCTGCGGAATCCGCGCGCTGATCGAATTGTCCGGGAAGGTATTCCACGGCAAACACCGTTCCGCCGCCGAAATCGGGATTTTCGCAGGCGATATCCGTCTGCGGTTCGGAAAACACCGTTTTCACGGCATAGTCAAACGTTTCGCGGTCGATATTCTCCGCGTCGTAACGGTGGATGATTCGCACGTCTTTTACGGAAGAAATGCACAGGAGGTTGTTGATGTCGGAAAGAAGCGCGCGCGCCTCTCCCGCAAGTTCTTTTTTCTTTTCCGAATAGATACGATAAGGCATAATGATGATTTTCTCCTTGTTGGTTTGCGGTTCCGCGTTTATGCGGCGGAAAAACTCGCGGCAAAACGCCGGATTATTCCGCCGAAACAAGCAATGCTTTTTTGCCGATGTCTTTTCTGCAATATTTGTTTTTAAAGGTGATTTGTTCCGCCTTTTCGTAGGCAAGATCAACGGCTTCGCGTAGCGTGGGGGCAACGGCGGTTACGTTCAGCACCCGTCCGCCCGCGGTGAGCAACGTTCCGTTTTCTCCCGCTTTCACGCCCGCGTAATATACGCTTTGTTCTATGTTTTCGGGCACGGTAATTTCAAACCCCGTTTCGTATTTTTTCGGGTACCCCTGCGAAGCAAGCACCACGCACGCGGCGGCGTTGTCTGAAAATTTCACTTCCGTTTCCGCCAATTTTCCGTAAGTAACGGCGCGCATTACGGTAAGAAGGTCGCTTTCCAGAAGAGGAAGCACCACCTGCGCTTCGGGGTCGCCGAAACGGCAGTTGTATTCGATTACTTTCGGACCGTCTTTCGTGAGCATCAGTCCGAAATACAGGCAGCCTTTAAACGTTCGGCCTTCCGCGTTCATCGCACGGATGGTGGGCAGAAATATTTTTTCCATACATTTTTCCGCCACGGCTTTCGTGTAGAAAGGGTTGGGCGCTATCGTGCCCATGCCGCCCGTATTCAGCCCTTCGTCGTTATCTTCGGCTCGTTTATGATCCATGGAAGAAATCATCGGAACAATCGTGTTGCCGTCCGTGAACGAAAGCACCGATACTTCCGGACCGCTTAAAAACTCTTCCACCACGATTTTCGCGCCGCTCTCTCCGAACACTTCATCCAGCATCATCGAACGAATCGCGCTTTGCGCTTCTTCTTTCGTTTCCGCAATGACAACGCCCTTGCCGAGGGCGAGCCCGTCCGCTTTGATTACCGCGGGCAGCGGCGCGGATTCAAGATAGGCAAGCGCGTCGCCGGCATTATCGAACACCTCGTAAGCCGCGGTGGGAATATGGTATTTTTTCATCAGATTTTTTGAAAAAACTTTGCTGCCTTCGATGATTGCGGCGTTTTTTTTCGGACCGAAACAGGGGATTCCCGCCGCTTCCAGCGCGTCTGCCGCACCGAGTACGAGGGGATCGTCGGGCGTAACCACGGCGTAATCTATCTTTTCTTCCACGGCGAATTTCACAATATTTTTAACGTCTTTCGCGCCGATGTTCACGCATACGGCGTCTTTCGCGATACCGCCGTTTCCGGGTAACGCGTAAATCGCCGATACGGATTTGTTTTCTTTGAGTTTTTTTATGACGGCGTGTTCGCGTCCGCCTCCGCCTACCACAAGTATTTTCATGAATCGTTCTCCTTTGCGGTGCCGTATCCGTACTATGTCTGTCTCGTGCTCAGTGATGGAAAAGACGCATGCCCGTGAAGCACATCACGATGCCGTATTCGTCGCAACGGCGGATAACGTCCTCGTCGCGAATCGAACCGCCCGGCTGCGCCACGTAAGAAACGCCGCTCTTATAAGCACGCTGAATGTTGTCGTCGAAAGGGAAGAATGCGTCCGAGCCGAGGGAAACGCCGCGAATCGAGGAAAGATAAGCGGCAATATCGCTATCCGTAAGCGGTTCGGGGCGGGATACGAAATATTTCTGCCAGTTTCCTTCGGCGCATACGTCTTCTTCGTTGCGATTGATGTATCCGTCGATTACGTTATCGCGCGTGGCTCTTCCTATATCGCTTCTGAAAGGCAGCGAAAGCACCTTATCGCATTGCCGTAAAAACCACGTGTCCGCTTTCGAACCCGCAAGCCGCGTGCAGTGGATTCGCGATTGCTGTCCCGCGCCAACGCCGATCGCCTGCCCGTCGAACGCGTAGCAGACGGAATTCGACTGCGTGTATTTCAACGTAATGAGGGAAATGATCAGGTCTCTTTTCGCGCTTTCGGGAAGAGTCGTATTTTTCGTAACGATTTTTTCAAGCAGAGTTTCGTCAATCCCGAAATCGTTTCTGCCCTGCTCGAACGTGATTCCGAAAACCTGTTTCCGTTCAATCGGTTCGGGAATATAATTCTCGTCAATTTGAACAACGTTATACATGCCCTTGCGTTTGCCTTTCAGAATTTCAAGCGCTTCGGGAAGATACCCCGGCGCAATCACGCCGTCGGATACTTCGCGGGCAAGAAGTTTTGCCGTGGGCACGTCGCACACGTCGGAAAGCGCCACCCAGTCGCCGAACGAACACATGCGGTCCGTGCCTCTTGCACGGGCATAAGCAAGGGCAAGCGGAGATTCGTCCACGCCTTGCACGTCGTCGACGAAGCATGCCTTTTTCAATTTTTCGCTCATCGGCAAGCCGACCGCCGCGCCTGCGGGGCTGACGTGTTTGAACGACGCCGCGGCAGGAATCGAAAGCGCTTCTTTCAGTTCTTTCACCAGTTGCCAGGAATTGAACGCGTCGAGAAAATTGATATAGCCGGGATGCCCGTTCAGAACGGCGACGGGCAGGTCTTTTCCGTTTTGCATGAAAATGCGCGCAGGTTTCTGATTCGGATTGCAGCCGTATTTCAGTTGAAGTTCTTTCATTTGTATCTCTCCCGAAAAGTGGAATCTTCAGTGTTTGTTGATCAGTCGGTCGGTATAAGTTCCCGTTGCGATATCGATATAGCGCACGTACAGGGAAATTTTGTTTTCTTCGTTCAGGGCGTTCCAGAGAATTTCGGCGAATCGCTCCGCCGTATCGGGAATCGCCACTCTCACGGGCTCGCCCGAAAAGGTAGGCAGCGGGTTGCCGTCGCCTGTATAAGTGCGGATAAAATGCCCGATTCCCGCGAGCGGCGCATAAGAAAACGTAAAGCGATTGCATGCCGAGCCGTTTTCGTCGGCGCTTTTTAAAATGCTCAGTTCGTATTTCGCCTTATTTTCGTCGCCCGCATATAAAATGCCGCTGATACGAGGGGTGAAATTAGGAAAATCCGGCTCGAAACAGCGCGTTTCCAGCGATTCGCAAAAGGTTTTTCCCCGGCTCATTCCGTCGAAAACCGTGTCCGTCTGGTCGCCGTTCGTAACAATCGTGTCGTTTTGTAACTGCCGCACGGCGTTATAGATAATCAGCGAAGGATCGGTAACTTTCGACGGATCGAACGGAATCGTGCGGAGCGTGCCGTCCGCCGTCTTTTCAAAAACGCGGTTGCGGCTGTTTTCGCTTCTACCGCTGATAAAATAGGCGAGAGCGAAATGTTTTTTATCGGGCGTCGTGCCGAGGATGATGCCGCGTCCGGGGTAAGAAATGTTTTTAAGAAGCGCGTCCGCTTCGTAAACTTTATACGTTTCGTTTTCCATTTGTTTTTTCCTTGTTTCGTGCGCGGAGGCTCTGCTTTCCGCAATGCGCCGACGGTTGCTTTTTGCCGTCCGCGGAGGGGGAAGAATCGTCGTTATTCGCCTGCCCCGTTGTCGCGTGCAAGCATGTTTTCGCATACCTTTTCTGCGGAGAGCGGAAGAATTTTCCATTCCGCTTCGCGCATTACGCGTTGCTGCAACGTTTCGGGCGTATCGTTTGGCTGAATTTCCACGGCTTTCTGCATGATGATTTTTCCGCCGTCGGGAATCTCGTTCACGAAATGAACGGTGGCGCCCGTTACTTTTACGCCGTAAGCAAGCGCGGCTTCGTGCACGCGCAAGCCGTAATAGCCTTTTCCGCAGAAAGAGGGAATCAGGGAGGGGTGCACGTTGATGATTCTGTTTTCGTAATTTTTAACGAACGACGGAGAAAAAATACGCAAAAATCCCGCAAGCACGATAAGCCCGATATTATATTTCTTTAAAACCGCCGTCAGCTCCGCTTCGAATTCTTCCTGCGTATGCCCGTTTTTTTCCGCCGTCGCCGTATCTTTCCCCGCGTTTTTCGCCCGTTGCAGGGCATATGCGGCAGGATTGTCGGAAACGACGAGCACGATATGTCCGCTACGGATTATGCCGCTTTTTTCCGCGTCGAGCAGCGCCTGAAGATTCGTGCCGCCGCCGGAAACGAACACGGCGATATTCACTTTTTCGCCCGTAATGCCGTCTTTCATTTCAGCGTTACCTTTACGTCGGATTTCACGATTCTGCCGATCGTGTAGGCGTTTTCTCCGTTGGCGCGTAAAATTTCCAGCGCGGCGGCTTCGTCTTGTTTCGCCACCACAACGCTCATGCCTACGCCCATGTTGAACGTATTGAACATATCCCGTTCGGGCACGTCGCCCGCCTTTTGAATCAGGCGGAAAACCGAGGGGATTTTCACCGCGGATTTTTCGATTTCCGCGCCCAGTCCGTCGGGAATGCTGCGGGGAATGTTTTCAAAGAATCCGCCGCCCGTGATGTGCGATACGCCTTTTACTTTCACTTTATCAAACAGGGCAAGCATCGGCTTCACGTAAATTTTCGTAGGCGCGAGCAACGCTTCTCCGAGGGATTGTCCGCCCAGTTCTTCGCGGGGGCTTTTCAGGTCGCAATGTTCTATGTCCAACGCTTTGCGCACCAGCGAAAATCCGTTGGAATGTACGCCGGAAGAGGGGAGAGCAATCACAACGTCGCCTTCCCGCATCGTTTTATTGTCCAGAATGTTTTTCTTATCCACCATGCCTACGGCAAAGCCCGCAAGGTCGTATTCGTCCGCGGGATAGAATCCGGGCATTTCCGCCGTTTCGCCGCCGATTAAAGCCGCGCCGCTCTGTACGCAACCTTCGGCTACGCCCGAAACGATTTCCGCGATTTTTTCGGGAACGTTTTTCCCGCAGGCGATATAATCGAGGAAGAACAGCGGCTTCGCTCCGCAGCAGATTATGTCGTTCACGCACATTGCCACGCAGTCGATGCCCACGGTGTCGTGTTTATCCATAAGGAAAGCGATTTTCAGTTTCGTGCCCACGCCGTCGGTGCCGCTCACCAGTACGGGGTGTTCCATGCCTTTCATGTTCGGGTCGAACAATCCGCCGAATCCGCCCACGTCGGAACAAACTCCGTCCGTAACGGTGCGCGCGATATGTTTTTTCATCAGATCCACGGCTTTGTAGCCTGCGGTGATATCAACGCCTGCGTCGGCGTAAGATTTGGAATACGAATCTTTCATAGGTGTTACTCCTTGTTGTTTTCCGATATTTTCGTCTCGAAACGGTTTTTCATGGGCGCGGAAGGAATTTCGGTGGGGTATACGCCGTCGAAACAGGCGGTGCAATAGCCGCTGCCGTTTACGCCTTTCGCCATCTGTTTCGCGCTTTCCAGTCCGAGGTAGCCCAGCGAATCCACGCCGATGAGTTTTGCTATTTCGGGTACGGTGTGTTTGCACGCAATCAGGTTTTCTTTGGAATCGATATCCGTTCCGTAGTAGCACGGGTTCGTGAACGCGGGGGCGGAAACGCGCATATGAATTTCCGTCGCGCCCGCCTCGCGAAGCAGTTTGACGATGCGCGCGCTCGTGGTGCCTCGCACGATCGAATCGTCAATCAGCACAACGCGCTTTCCTTTCACCACTTCGGAAACGGGGTTAAGCTTGATTTTCACTTTGTCCTCGCGGCTTTTCTGTCCGGGCGCGATAAACGTTCTGCCGATGTATTTGTTTTTGATAAAGCCGAGTTCGTAGGGGATTCCCGATTGACGGGAATATCCGATGGCGGCGTCGATTCCCGAATCGGGCACGCCGATCACCACGTCCGCCTGAACGGGATGTTCCAGGGCAAGGAACGCGCCCGCACGCATCCGCGCGCTGTGTACGCAACAGCCTTCGATTACGGAATCGGGTCGGGCAAAATAGATATATTCGAAAACGCACAGCGTGTGCGGCGCTTTTTTGCAATGGTCCTCGATGGAACGGATGCCGTTTTTCTCAAAGACGAGAATTTCGCCGGGACGAATATCGCGGATCAGCATCGCTCCCACGGCGTCCAACGCGCAACTTTCCGAAGCCACGATGTAGCGCCCGTCCTCCGTTTTGCCGTAGCAGAGCGGACGGAAACCGTGTTCGTCGCGTACGGCAATCAGTTTCGAGGGGGAGGCGATCACCAAAGAATACGCGCCTTTCAGTTTGTTCATCGCGACGTTGATCGCCTGTTCGATGGAAGGGGCGGTAAGCCGCGCTTTGGTGATGAGGTAAGAAATCACTTCCGTATCGCTGGTGGTGTGAAAAATCGAGCCTTCCAGTTCGAGGGAACGGCGAAGTTCGCCCGAATTCACAAGGTTGCCGTTGTGCGCCAGCGCCATTCTGCCTTTCACGTGATTCACCACGATGGGCTGTGCGTTCGAACGATCGTTGCCGCCCGTGGTGCCGTAGCGCACGTGCCCTACGGCAATGTTTCCCTCGCCCAGTCGCGCAAGGTTTTCCGGCGTGAATACGTCGTTCACCAACCCGACGTCTTTATACGAGGTGAAAACGCCGTCGTCGTTGACAACGATGCCGCAGGATTCCTGTCCGCGATGCTGAAGCGCGAACAAGCCGTAATAGGTGGTGTCCGCCACGGCGCAGGTGGTGGGGGAAAAAACGCCGAATACGCCGCATTCTTCTCTTAAAGTGCTCATAAATATTTCGTAAATCCTCGGTATTTTACGGGCGATAAACGCCCGGATATTGAAACTTTTTTATGCGGGAAGAAAACGGGCAGGATTAACCGAATACCCGTTTCATCATTTCTTTGTACGCGTCCTCCACGCCGCCCATATCGCGACGGAAGCGGTCTTTATCCAGTTTTTCGTTGGTCTGCGCGTCCCAGAAACGGCAGGTATCGGGCGAAATTTCGTCGGCGAGCACGATTTTCCCGTCGGCAAGTCTGCCGAATTCCAGCTTGAAATCAATCAGTTTTACGTTCAGCGAAAGGAAGTATTCTTTTAAAATATCGTTCACTTTAAACGCCATCGCTTTGATTTCGTCGATTTCTTCGCGCGTGGCAAGATTCAGCGCCAACGCGTGATATTCGTTCAGAAGCGGGTCGTGCAGGTCGTCGTTTTTGTACGAAAATTCTATTGTGGGGGATTTGAATACGATGCCTTCTTCAACGCCGTAACGTTTGGCGAAAGAGCCTGCGGAAACGTTGCGGATGATCACTTCCAGCGGAACGATGGATACTTTTTTAACGAGTGCTTCGCGGTCGTTGAGTTCTTTGACGAAATGCGTGGGCACGCCGTGCTTTTCCAGCAGCGCAAAGAGGAAGTCCGACATCTTGTTGTTCACCACGCCCTTGCCCGCGATAGTGCCTTTTTTCAGTCCGTCCAGCGCCGTGGCGTCGTCTTTATACGAAACGATGACAAGCGCGGGATCGTCGGTAGCGAATACTTTTTTTGCTTTTCCTTCGTAGAGTTGTTCTTTCTTTTCCATTGTGAAACCTCCGTTTGATTGAATAAGTGTACGGTGAGATGGGATATCTGCGATGCGGCGCCTGAAAATTTGTCCGATATTTATAAGGATTATAAGGCTCGGAATATAGGGCGCCGTTTTTTACGTTGACGGGAAGAAAATTATAAATTGAACTGCGCTTCGATCGCGGCGTTTTTTGCCAGCACCTTTTCTGCGTCGGCGGCGCGGGCCGCAGCCAGTTTTTCGCTCAGCGATTCGTCTGTAATCGCCAGCATTTCCACGCAAAGAAGCGCGGCGTTCGTCGCGCCGTCTACGGCAACGGTAGCCACGGGAATTCCCGAAGGCATCTGTACGGTGGCAAGAAGGGAATCCAGCCCGCCGAACGCCCCCGATTTTACGGGAATCCCCACAACGGGAAGCGTGGTATTCGCCGCAATCGCGCCCGCAAGGTGCGCCGCCATGCCCGCCGCCGCGATAATCGCGCCGAAGCCGTTTTCTCTGGCGTTTTCGGCAAACGCCTTTGCTTCCGCAGGCGTGCGGTGCGCGGAAAAGACGTGCATTTCGTACGGAACGCCGAAGCGTTTCAGCGTGTCCGCCGCTTTCGATACTACGGGAAGATCGCTGTCGCTGCCCATGATTACAGCCACTTTTTTCATAAAACAATGCCTCCTGAAAAAAATTGTTCGTCGCCGAAGCGGCGGGAAATGAAGCGAAATCTGAAAGATAAAAACTGTTTCCGCCAATGAAAAAAGGCACACTTATTCCTGTGAAAAAATAAGAGTGCCCAGACGGTCGGCGTTGAAGTCTTTTGTTCCACGTGGTGCTCCACTTGCGCTTAAGAAACGCGCCGCCGCCGGAAAGGAAAAGTATATTCCCGTATCCGTCGGACATACCGTCAGGTACAAAAGATCTGTTCGATTTACGATAAGATTATAGCACACCGATTTGAAATTGTCAAACGTATGGCTGACATTTTTCCGATAAAAATAAACTCGCGCAAAATTTTTCCGGAGCGACGAAAATATTTGCTTTTTTTTGAAAAAACGTGTATAATGTAGCGTAGAAACAGAAACAAAGATGCGGCTGAAACCTTCGATTGCCGAAAGCAATGATTTCGGGTAGCAAAACCGCACGGAAATAACCGAAAAAAGCAAATTCGCTTCCGTAGTTAAATGGATATAACAGTCCCCTCCTAAGGTGTGGATTTAGCCCGTAAAAACCACAATATATTGTGTTTTTGTGGTAATTTCAAGTCAATATATTGTGTTGGGTAACGTTTTGGCATAGTTTTGGCATAGTTTTCAATGCTTTGACTATCTTTCATATCGTTAAATTTCTTTTGTTTGAGCAACTTCAAATCATTGATTTTTCAGTCAATTTGAGTAAAATAAAAGAGATGTCGGATTAGCTCAGTTGGATATGAGCGTGCGCCTCCTAAGCGCAAGGCCCCCGGTTCGAGCCCGGGATCCGACGCCACTTCCGTTTGGAATCGTATCGGTCGATGCGATTCCTTTTCTTTATGCTCCACAAAAAAAGTAGCCGAGCGTTTTGAAGTGCACCCCAAATGTTAGATACTCTTGGGGAATTTCAAGAAAATTAAATCAAAACAGCGTAAACAGCGAGTTCGTAAAAGGACGACCGAGAATGTCTCGGTCGTTTTTTACATTCTTTATTTTTACCACAGCACAAACATTTTTACAGGACAGAATTTGTCTTGCAACTTCAAAAAGCCGTAAATTTCAAAAGTCTCTTTATAGCCAAAAAGTTCTATCGCTTTTTGAATCCGTGGCACGGTGACATTTTGGCAAATATTCTTTTCATCGTTCGTTATCAAAATAAATTTGCGTGAACCGCCGTCTTCTTTGTTTAAGTCCATAACGGCATGCCCTGTCGTGCCGCTACCGGCAAAGAAATCAAGAACGATAGAATCTTTTTCGCTTGCCGCTCTTACAAGTTCTTTAATCAGTTTCATCGGTTTAGGGGTGGAAAATGCCGTTCTATCTCCGAGTAAGACTCCTATTTCGTCTTTTGCGGAGGAAGTCGTACCTAGAAAATCGATTATCGTTTCAAGCGGCTTTTCCCGTTCAACTACTTTGCCGTTTTGCAGCGTTGGTTGCATTATAGGCTTTAATACCGTTTCTTCCAGATTTTTCCCACACAGCAAAACAAATTCGTGTGTACGACGAATTCCGTTTTCAAGCGGTTTTTCGATGCGATTTTTATCGAAATATTCGTTGGTTTTCTTCCATATCAATGTTCGAACATTTTCGCGACCAAAAATATCTGAGCAGATATTGTACAAGTCAACGTATTCGTTTTCGTCGATATGGATAAACATAACGCCGCGGTTGCTTAAAAGATTATATGCCACTTCAAGCCGTTCACGCATAAAAATATTCCAATCGTTATCGAAATCTTTGTAGCCGACGTAAGGAATATTCGTATTATACGGCGGATCTATCGGCATTACGTCGATTTTCCCTTCGTATTCAGGCAATATTTTTTTCATTGCTACAAGATTATCGCTTTCAATAATCAAATTTTCCATTACGCTCTCCTTTCGATAACAGCGGGACATTCGTTAAACGCGTTTTTATCCACAAACGTATTTTTGCCGATGCTCACCTTTTTCAAATTCACGCAGTAAGCAAAAGCCCACTCTCCGATATAGGTAACCGAATCGGGAATATAAACATCAGTAAGACCTATACAACTCGTAAACGAACTCTTGTCAATATACGTTACGCCGTTGAAGTCAATGTTTTCAAGAGATTTACACCCGCTGAAAACGCCGCGATTTATATGCGTTGTTCCATTTGAAACTGTAAACGTTTTTCCGACAGCCTTATCGGTAGCGCACAACATATGCGTAAGCGTTTTATCATATACGATTCCGTTTTTTACTACAAAATTATCGTTTTCGCTTTCGATTATTAAATTCTCGCATCCCGCAAACGGGTTATATCCTATTCTGTCTACGTTTTTCGTAATAACGATTTTCTTTACGCCTTTGCAATTCCAGAAAGAATTTCGGCTTATAAGCGAAACCGTTTCGGGAACACGCAAGCAGTCAATCTGACTACCGTTCAAACACCCGACGATTGTTGTTTTGAATTTGTTGTAAATTACGCCGTTTTCGATTATGTAATACGGCGTATGACTTTCTACGGATAAATGCTCGCATCCCGAAAACGGATTGTTTTCAAACCTTATTACGGATTCGGGAATAACGATTTTTCGCAAGTTATTGCAAGCGTAAAAACAATGTTTGCATAAACATATCACACCGTCGGGAACGATAAATTCCGTTTGTTCGTTCGATATCGTATAATGTATCAGATTAGTTTTGTTTTTATCGTATAAAACACCGTTTTCAAGAATAAAATTCGGGCTTTTGTTTATGATTTGAAGTTTCGGACATCCAGCAAACGGATTGTTGCCCATTATCCATACCTTTTTAGGAATATTTACTTTTTTCAAGTTTTTGCAGTAGTAAAAGCAATCGCCGCCGAGCCTTTCAAGCGACTCCGGCAAAGTTACTTCTTCTACGAATACGTTGTTCCAGAACGCGCTTGCACCGATAGTTTTGATACCTTCCGGGACTTTTACCGCTTTCGATTTACCGTTATACGAAATCAACTCACTGCCTTTTATTTCAAAGTCCGGAGAGGCTGAAATATTGACGTTGTACTCATCGGAACCGACTCCGAAATTAAATTTGATGCCGTCGGAATAATGTTCGCCTTTATATTCGAGCAAACCGCTGACAAGGCGAGAAGTATAGAACACTTCGTAATCGGCAAAATCTTGTTTCATACCG
>DLQW01000017.1:0-5764 GCA_002474405.1 Christensenella sp. UBA7597
CGCCGAGCCGATTACTCCCGCCACGTTGGGTCCCATCGCGTGCATCAGCAAATGGTTATTCGGGTCGGACTCGCGTCCCACGTCCTCGGAAATACGCGCCGCCATAGGCACGGCGGAAACGCCCGCGCTGCCGATCAGCGGATTGATTTTCCCGTGCGAAAGCTTGCACATCAGTCTGCCCATCAGAAGTCCGCCTACAGTGCCGAACACAAACGCGAACAGACCGAGCGCGATGATTTTCAGCGTGCTCAGCGTAAGGAATACGCCGCCGTATGCTTTCGAGCCCACGCACACGCCGAGGAATATCGTTACCGTGTTCATCAGTCCGTTCTGTGCCTGCGAGGAAAGACGTTCCGTCGCACCGGATTCGCGGAGCAGATTGCCGAGCATCAGCATACCGAGAAGCGGAAGCGCGTCCGGCAGAAGCATCCCCACTACCAGCGTTACCAGAATCGGGAAGATGATTTTTTCCAGCTTGCTTACGGGGCGAAGCTGTTTCATTTTGATTTTGCGTTCTCTTTCGGGAACGATCGCGCGCATCAGCGGCTTCTGAATAATCGGTATCAGCGCCATATACGAATACGCCGCAATCGCTATCGCGGAAAGCAGATCTTCGCTGGTGTATTTAGACATCCACTGCGTAACGTAAATCGCCGTAGGTCCGTCCGCGCCGCCGATAATCGCAATCGAGCAAGCCGCGGCAAGATCGAATCCGAGGCAGATTGCCAGGAACAACGCCACGAAAATGCCCATTTGCGCCGCCGCGCCGATAAACATGCTCTTCGGGTTGGAAATCAGCGGACCGAAATCGGTCATCGCGCCGATGCCGAGGAAGATGAGCGGCGGATAAATCACTTTATCGACGCCGTAGAAGAGGTACCACAAAAGTCCTCTGTTCTGCACGTTGTCGTAAGTATGCGCAACGCCTTCGGGGTACGTGCCCCAAACAATGTCGTACGCGCCCGGAATGTTCACGATAAACATACCGAAGGCAATCGGCAACAGTAAAAGCGGTTCGAATTTTTTCACGATTGCGAGATAAAAGAGTACGAACGATACCAGCAGCATCACATAGTTCTGCCAGACGCCGTTCGCGATTCCCATCTGCTCCCACAACCCTTTGAACATCTCGCCGATATTAAAGAGTAAATTCTGAGTCATCTGAGTTCTCCGAAACAATGATTTTGCGGGAAGTTATCCGGACTCAGCCGATTACCGCCAGCAAAGAATCCGATTCCACGTTTGCACCCTTCGCCACGGCGAACGATACTTTGCCCGCAACGGGCGCGGTGATTTCGTTATCCATTTTCATGGCTTCCAGCACAAGGATCGGCTGATCTTTTTCAACGCTCGCGCCTTCTGCCACAAGCAAGCCTTTAATCAGTCCGGGAAACGGAGACAGCACTTTTTCGCCGCCTTCGATGTTCGCCTTGGGGGCGGGCGCCGCTACGGGAGCCGCAGGCGCAGCTGCAACGGGCGCAGCCGGAGCCGCCGCC
Organism: Christensenella sp. UBA7597; assembly: GCA_002474405.1. Classification (GTDB taxonomy): domain Bacteria; phylum Bacillota; class Clostridia; order Christensenellales; family Borkfalkiaceae; genus Scatosoma. The sequence continues at coordinate 1,497 of DLQW01000017.1, forward strand.
GCTTTCGGTGCGGAAGCGGTAGCTCCCGTTTCCTCTACACCTACTTCATAAGTTTTACCGTTTACGGTAATTACAAAATTACGCATAAGTTTTTTCTCCTTCGATTTCTATGGAAAATAATTTTTGTTCGGGTTTCCCGCGCGGGGCAACAATCGATAACTCAATCATTGTCCTCTGCGCGAAAAACGTATTTTACATTCTCTTAATCCGCTTCACCACGAATCCGCACGAACGTTTTTCCGCTTCGTATACGGCGGCAATCGCCGCAGCAATCACGGCAATCGTCTCTTCGTCCGGCTCGTTCTCCGTCTCCGCGGGCTTAGCCGTAACGGCGGGAACCGGCGCGGTTTTCTTCGGTTCTTTTTTAGCTTCCGCGGCTTTCGGAGCGCTTTGCTTTTTGCTTCCGGGCGCGGTTTTCTGCATGATCTGCCCTACGCCCCACACGATAAAAACAAGCAGCGCGATGCCCGCAAAAACAACGTAGAATCCTACCAGCGCGTCAATCGCGGCTTCCCCTATGGGAATCTTTTTATCTTTCAGGCTCGGATCGAACGCCGCAGCCAACAAATTCAGAAACATTCCGGTTTCCTCCTTTTCAGCCGACAAGCATCTGCAAAGCCGAAATCAGGTATTGCTTTACAAACTGCGGTTCGATCACGTCGTCGATATATCCGTCTTTCGCCGCGTTCACGGGGTCCGCTTTTTCGTCGGCGTAACGTTCCGCCAGCGCCGCTTTATCCGCTTTTTCGTTCGCAAATTCGATTTCCGCGCCCTTTACGTCGTCAAACAACGCGATTTTCGCCGTAGCGAACGCGCAGGAATAATCGAATCCCGCCGATTTGGCGGCAAACAGCGAATAGCCGAGCCCGACGGCACGCTTGTACACAACGGCGATTTTCGCCGTGTCGATGGTATCCAGAATATTCAGATATTCCGCGGCTTCTTTCAAAACGCGCGAATTATTCGTGCAGGTGCAGGGAGCGATGCCCGCCACGTCGGAAAATACCACAAGCGGCAAACGATAGCATGCGGCAAACTCCGCAAACTCTCTCACTTTCGCAAGGTTTCCAGCATTCAGTTCCGCCGCGTTTTCGCCGCCGTCGAACACCACCGCCGCCGCGGCGATTCCGCCGATACGGCAAAGATACGTTTTGGCTTCGGGCGCGCAAAGCGCGTTCACTTCCACCGCGTTTTCCAGAATTCCCGCAATCGCGGCGGCATTCAGCTCGTCCGCGTTATTCAGCGCGGGAGCGGCTTCGTTCAGTTCCGCGTCAAGCATCGGCGAAGATACGATTTCCGTAATTTCGGCGATTTTTCCGCGGATTTCTTCCATGCCATCCGCTACGAACGAAACGAGACCTGTTTTATCCAGCGCCTGCGCCGTGCCTACGTCCTCTTTCTTTACGTCCTTACCCGTTTTCGCCGCAATAACGAGCGGAGAATTCACGGCAAGATACGATTTTTTCGTGAAGAACGTAAAATCGGCAATCGCGCAAAGCGTCGCAAGCGAACCGTATACCTCGCCGTTGACGACGGCGTACTGCGGAACCACTCCTTTCAGCTGCGTCGCGCGCATCAATACTTTCGCCAACCCTTCCAGCGCCGTTACGCCTTCGCCGAGCTGCACGCCCTGCGAATTTAAAAGGTAAATCACGGGCGTGGCGTTCTTTTCCGCCACGTCGATGCACTTTGCGATTTTATCGCACTGCGCTTTCGAAATACCGCCGCAAAGCACTTTGAAATTCTGTGCCACGATATAGAACGGATAATCGAGAATCGTTGCAAAGCCCGTAATCACGCCTTCGCCGTCCGTATTCTCGCCGTAAAAATCGTTTTTCGAAAAGGAAAACGCGGAAAGTTCCACAAAGCTGTTTTCGTCGGTCAGCGCGGCAATCTGCGCGCGCAACTCCTTTCCGGCTTCGGAAATTTTCGCCTTTCTTTCTTGCAGCAAACTGATTTTATCCATTGATGAATCCTCCAAGAAATGTCGGTTATGTTCAGGGCTGCCGACATCGGAAAGACGGTTCTCTCAACGCATTTTTCCCGCGTTGCCAAACATTTTTCCGTCGTCCGAAAATTATCAGCCCAACTTCTACCAAGTACCATTATACAGCATTTTTTTACAAAACGCAACCGTTCAAACCGAAAATTTTTCATTTTTTGCGGCTTTATATGAACAAATTTTTTATTTTTCACAAAAGCGGTGCCGAAATTCACAGAATCTCCGTTTCTTTGCCGTGAAATAAAACGACAAAAAAACGGAGATCTCAGGCTTTTACGTTACATTACGCCGATTTTTTCTTTGTTCTTTGTTTTTTATCGCGTGAAAAACGCGACTTGAAAAATTCGTTCAGCGTATCGAGATTCTTATATAATAACACAAACGCGGCAATCAGAAGCGCTATCAGAACGCACCAGATCAGAATGCCCCACCACACGTCGAACGGAATAAAATTCACCGAATAGCAGGTTGCGAAAATGCCTATCGAGCGCGCAAGCACAATCATTACCACAAAATACTGCCAGGTCATCGAAGAAAGCCCCGATACGAAACACAAAATGTCATCCGGAAACAACGGCAGCACAAACATCGCCGTAAGAAGAAAATAATCTTTTCCTTTCACTTTTTTCAGCCATTTTTGCAACGACTCTTCGCCCACCATCCAAGCCACGGCTTTATAGCCGATTTTTCTGCCGATAAAGAACGCGACGAGCGAGCCGGAAATAATCCCCACAAACGAACAGAGCGCCGCTTTGAACGGACCGAACAACGCCACGCCCGCCACAGTGGAAACGAATGCCGGCACGGGAAGAATCACCACCTGCAAAAACTGAAACGCGATATACGCAAGCGGCATCCACACTCCCGCCTTTCGCATATAGGCGCCGAACGCCTCTTCGTCTCCGAGCACATAAAACAATCCCGTTTTCTGTAAAATAAACAATACCGTCAATGCGAACAGCGCAAGCACGAAAAGACTGACGAACGAACGGTATAAAACGCTCTTTCCGAAAAAAGAAAAAAGCGCCGCGGCTATAAAGCAACCCGCCGTAACTCCGACGGAAAGCGCAATCAAAAGACGTTCGTGCCGCGCGACGAACCCGCTTTTTACAAACGTAATGCAAAAAATTTCCAGCACAACGCAGACGGCGGCAAACAAAAAGACAACACAGGTTTCGCACAGAATCCCGATGCTTTTCTTAATGTTTCCTCGCCGACGTTCCGCTTCGCTCTTCCGCCCGTTCGTACGTTGTTCCATGCCCTTTTCCATAATATATAGTATAGGGCGTTCCGATAAAAAATATGATAGCGGCGAAAATATTTTCACCTCTGTCCGTTTTGTATTTGTCGGCGTTTCCGTAAACGCGTTTCGCCGCCTTAAACTTGCTTTTTATGCTTCCGTTTTAATTTCCGGAATCGTTTTTCATACGGGTAATCGCCGCGCGCGCAAGCTCGTCGCAACGGTTGTTGAATTCGTTGTCCGCGTGCCCTTTCACTTTGTGAAACGTTACCTCGTGCAAAGCGGTCAGGCGCAGCAATTCCTGCCACAAATCCACGTTCGAAACGGGCTTTTTGTCCGCCTTTTTCCAGCCGTTTTTCTGCCAGAAAACAAGCCAGCCGTTTAAAAACGCGTTCACCGTATAAGCGGAATCGCTGTACACTTCCACTTTACACGGATATTTCAGCATGGAAAGCCCTTCGATTACGGCGCGCATTTCCATGCGGTTGTTTGTGGTTGATTCTTCTCCGCCGTTGTATTCTTTTTTCATTCCGCCGTACATTAAAATTCCTCCGTAGCCGCCCGGTCCGGGATTGCCGGAACAGGCGCCGTCCGTATACAGCGTTACCGTTTTTTTCTCCATAAATATAAGCTTTTCCTCTTTTCCGTAGCGAACGACGTTGCAAAAAATCGAAAAATTTTTACTTTTCCGCGAATTTCACAGGAAAAACGATTGACAAAGCCGTCGTTTTGTTATAAAATGAATACGTTGCTTTTAGGGGAGTGGCTCAACGGTAGAGTAGCGGTCTCCAAAACCGTAGGTTGCGTGTTCGAATCGCGTCTCCCCTGCCAGATCGTGTATCGTGTTATGCGATACACGATTTTTTTACGTAATTCCGTCTCACCCGCAACAGGTTGCGTCTGACGCTTTTGTTTGCTCGCTTCCGGTCGCAAACAACGCTGTTCCGTCGCTGCGCTCCTTACGAATCGCGTCTCCCCTGCCAGATCGTGTATCGTGTTATGCGGTACACGATTTTTTTACGTAAT
>DLQW01000017.1:5815-17372 GCA_002474405.1 Christensenella sp. UBA7597
CTGACGCTTTTGTTTGCTCGCGTTCGGTCGCAAACAACGCTATTCCGTCGCTACGCTCCTTACGAATCGCGTCTCCCCTGCCAAGTCGTGTATCGCGTTTTGTCGCAAACAACAAAATGCACGGATGCGGTAAAATCAATAATACTTAATACTGCGTTTCAGGCGCTTGCTTTTCAAGCCTTCCACCTTGAATACGCCGTCTTTTTTCGAAAACTCTTTCGGGTTCGCAATCGCTTCGTCCGGCAGATTCGACCACGGTTCGATGCAGACCATTTTCGCTTTATCGGGGCGCCACAGCAAAAGATTTTCAAACCCCGGAAACGAAATATCGGCGCATTTTTCGCCGCTTGTTTTCAATAAGCTCACTTTGCGGCTGCGCAGCTTTTCCAGAATCACCGTCGCTCCCCCGCTTAAATAATTGTCGGGCAGAATCAATTCGTTTCCGACGCCGAGCGTTTCTCTCGCGCCGGTAAGATACCCTTCTTCGTTGTGCGGGCGATGCACGAACGTTTCCGAAAGCGGAAACACCAGCTTATAATCGCTGACGGAACCGTCCAGAAGATACGATTCATGCCCGCCGCAGGCAAAATAAAGCGGCGTTTCCGCAAGATTTTTCACGGTGTGCAGAATCGTCAGCTTTCTGCCGCATAAACGGTATTCCACGCTGTAAGAAAAGCGATACGGATAATATTTTTCCGTTTCCGGCGAAGAAACAAGCGTAAAAAGCAGACGGAATTTTGTTTGTTTTTCGGCGACAAACGGAAACTCTTTCGCAAATCCGTGCGGCGGCATCGGGTAAGTTTTTCCGTCCACCGTGCAGCCGAAATGTCCGCACACGGGAAAAAGCAGCGGCGCATGCTTATTCCACGTTCCGTCGGAATTCTGCCAGAGCCGTTCTTTTCCGTCGATGACTACGGAAGAAAGTTCCGCGCCGAAATCGTTCACCGTTATTTTTGCATGCCTGTTTTGTAATGTGTAAAGCATTTCTTCCGTTCCCGTCTGCGTTGTTTTTTCCGTTTCGGCACCGTCTCCGCACGGAAATTATTCTTGTACATAATTATAGAACATTTTCGCCCGGACTGTCAAGCGATTGTAAAAATACTTTTCGATTTTTCGCCGCTTTTTCTGCGATTTTTTCGATTTTTTTCACATAATTTCGCCGCGGAAACGAATACTGCGGATATGAACAGAAAAAAACGTTTTTCCGCGGCGATTTGCAAGTCGCCGCACAACGCCTCGCCGCGCCTCTTTTTCGGGCAGATTTTAAGTTTTTCCGCCCGTTTGATTGCTACCGCGTTTCTCGTCGTATCGCTTCTTTTTCCCGTCGCATGCAACAATCGCGATAACGGCGCGGAAGAAGTCCTTCCCCGTTCAACGACGGCGGAACCGTCCGTCGGAAACGAATCGGAAAATGATTCCGTCAATCTCGTTGCCGTCGCCGCACGCGACACGGTGGAACATATTTTCACCCACAATCTGATTTCGCACCCGGAAATCGCCTTTGCCGCCGGCAATTCTTACGGCAAAAACCTCGACGAAGATTGTCTTACGCCGAAAGAATTCCGCGCGATTCTGAACGCCTTGTATAAAAACGGCTACGCGTTGGTAAACGCAACGGAAACTTTTGCCGAATCCGACGGCGGCGCGCACAGAATCCCCTTTCTGTTTCCGAAAAACAAAAAGCCTCTGATTCTTTCGTTTGACGATATCGTCTACGCGCGGAAAAATCAGGGAAAAGGCACGTCGTCGCGCCTGATTACCGACAGCAAAGGCAATATTTTCGCCGAAACGTTTTTCAAAGACGGCACAACGCGGATTCACGGTGAAGAATTTGCGCCGATTTTAGAAGATTTTATCGCATCTCATCCCGATTTTTCTTATCACGGCGCGCGCGGAATCATCTTCCTTACGGGGTTTGACGGCGTTTTAGGCTACCGCACGGACAGAAACAGCGAAAACCGCGCGGAAGAAATACAAAACGCCGCACCGGTAATCGCAGCCTTGAAAAATAACGGCTGGCTGTTCGGGTGCCACAGCTATTCTCACAGGCATATTAAAAGAAGTACGCCGCAGCAAGTGCGGGAGGATATCGAAAAATGGAAAAACGAGGTAGAACCGCTTGTGGGCTCCACTTCGCTGTATGCGTATCCCTACGGCGAATGGGTATTCGGTGAAAACGGCGGCGACGAACGGCAAAAAACCTTGCGGGAAGCGGGCTTCAGCCTGTTTTTCGGGGTGGGAAATCTTCCGTTTTATACAAAAATGCCCTTGCGTTCCGCCGCGGAAAAATATCTTTTTCAGGATCGCTGCCCCATGGACGGAATTTCGTTGAGAAAAAACGCATGCGCCCGTTTCTTCGATTGCGCCGCTGTTTACGATAATTCAAGACCTATGCCACACAAATAAATATTGCTATGACACACACAATAATTATGTCTGACATAATAATATAAAATAACCTCCCCTGTGTTTCAAGGGGAGGCATATTTATGTTCTGAATCAATCGTAATTCGTTCCGACAGGCATCAATCCGTCAGATTTTTACGTCGCCGCTTTCACCCAGCAAATCCGCATATTTTTCAAGAATCGGATTCACGTCTTTTTCAATAAATTCTTCCACTTGCGAAGGAGCTCTGCCGATGAACTTTTTCGCGTCGAGAATCTCATCCAGTTTCCCGTGTACGGCTTTGAATTTTTCATCGGCTTCAATAAGTTCCAGCAGATTGTTGTCTTTCCCGTCCCGTTTTACGCGTAAAGCCGCCTGCATCGAAAGCTGCCGGATTTCTTCATGCAATTCCTGTCTGTTTCCGCCGGCTTTCACGCATTCCATCAGAATATTTTCCGTCGCCATGAACGGCAATTCTTCTTTGACGTGTTTATCGATGGTGTTTTCGTAAACGACGATATTTTCCGCTACGTTCATATAAATATTCAGAACGGCGTCCACCGTCAAAAATGCCTGAGCGTTTACAATTCTTCTGTTTGCCGAATCGTCCAGCGTGCGCTCCATCCATTGCGTTGAAGCGGTAATCGCCGCATTGACGGGCAACGAAAGCATATATCTCGCCAGCGCGCAGATTCTTTCGCAACGCATCGGATTTCTCTTATATGCCATCGCCGAAGAACCGATCTGATTCTTTCCGAACGGCTCTTCAAGCTCTTTCATGCTCTGCAGCAATCTGAGGTCGTTTGCAAATTTATACGCGCTCTGCGCAATCTGCGAAAGCACGCACAGCACGTTATAATCGAACTTTCTGGGATAAGTCTGCCCGGTTACGGCATACGCCCGGCTATACCCCATTTTCGAAAGTACGCGCTTTTCCAGTTCCTTCACCTTTTCTTCGTCGCCGTCGAAAAGTTCCATAAAGCTCGCCTGCGTTCCCGTGGTGCCTTTAACTCCGCGCAACCGCACCGTGGAAATCAGATGTTCGAGATTTTCCATATCGAGGTACAAATCCTGCAGCCAAAGAGAGGCGCGCTTGCCCACCGTAGTCAGCTGCGCCGGTTGCAGATGCGTAAAGCCGAGCGTCGGCAAATCTTTATATTTCAGCGCGAAGTTCTTCAGCTTGTCCATCACGTTCACCAGCTTTTTGCGGATGATTTTCAGGGCGTCGTCTATCATAATCGCTTCGCTGTTGCAATTCACGTAGCAGCTTGTGGCACCGAGGTGAATAATCGGCGCCGCGTTTTTCGCCTGCTCGCCGTACGCTTTTACATGCGCCATTACGTCGTGCCGGACTTCTCTTTCGTACGCTTCCGCCACGTCGTAATTGATGTCGTTCTGATATTTCTTCAGTTCGTCCACCTGTTCCCGCGTAACCGGTAACCCAAGCTCCGATTCCGATTCCGCCAGCGCCACCCACAGCTTTCGCCACAATTTAAACCGCTTTTCGTCCGAAAACGCACACTGCATTTCCTTGCTTGCATAGCGCGTAATCAGCGGATTCTGATATGTTGAATAATCCGTCATTTCTGCTCCTTTTTTATGTTAAACCTTCTCGGGTTCCGGATACGTCTCGCCGAACGTTTCCGCCGTAACTTTTGCGATTTTCTGTTCCTGAAGCGGTCTGTCGTTCCAGTCCGTTCCGACGTTTGCGATTTCGTCCACCGTGCCAATGCCTTCGATCACTTTTCCGAACGCCGCATACTGCCCGTCCAGATAATCCGCGTTTTCGTGCATCACAAAAAACTGCGAACCGCCCGAATTTTTATCCATCGCGCGCGCCATCGAAAGTACGCCGCGTTCATGCGTGATATCGTTTCCCTTAAATCCGTTCGACGTAAATTCGCCCTTGATTTTATATCCGGGACCACCCGTTCCCGTGCCCGTAGGGTCGCCGCCCTGAATCATAAATCCCGCGATGACGCGATGAAATATAATTCCGTCGTAAAAGCCCTTGTTTACGAGCGACAGGAAATTGTTCACCGTGTTCGGCGCCTTGTCGGGATAAAGTTCCGCTTTGAAAGTTTTTCCGTTTTCCATCGTAAAGGTAATTACGGGATTCTTCATATTTTTATCTCCTTATTTTTCCGGTTTGTTTTCCGTATCCGCGCTTTCGTTTTCGGCGGCGGACAACAAATCGGCGTATTTTTCCACTTTCACTCCCGCCTCGTCGAAAAGGCGCAGCGAAAATTCGTCGGGATAGCCTTCCTTATACACTACGCGCGTAATGCCTGCATTGATAATGATTTTGGCGCAGATAACGCACGGCTGATGCGTGCAGTACAGCGTGGCTCCCGATACGTTGATGCCGTATCTCGCCGCCTGAATCACGGCGTTCTGTTCCGCATGCACGGCAAAGCAAAGTTCCTGTTTCGTGCCGCTCGGAACGTTCAGTTTCCGCCGGAGGCATTCGCCCTTTTCTTCGCAGCTCTTCACGCCCGCAGGCGCGCCGTTATAACCCGTCGTCATCACGCGCTTATCGCGCACGATAATCGCTCCGACATGGCGGTTTTCCTGAAAACAACTCGACCAGCCCGCCACCGTCTCCGTCAGCTGCATAAACCGTTCGTCCCATCTGAAAGATTTCGACATACGCGCATCTCCTTGGTAATTTTATCGTTTCACCGTATAAGTATAACACTTTCTTTTTAAAAAATCAATATTTTACGTTGCAAAACCCCGAAAAAAACGTCCGCAACGCATAGTTTTAAGCAAATAATTCCGCGTTCGGGAAAAAATTTCCCCGTTCGAGCCCGTTTTTTGCTTTCGCTTGTTTGACGAAATAAAAATGCGTTTATAATATTCCGGTAAGAAAAATTGCCGGGCAAACCGCAATAGCACGGGAATCGCCGGCAAAAATAATCGGAGGAATCATTATGAACGTAAAACCTTTATTCGACAAAGTAGTCGTGGAAAACGTAACGGTTGAGGAAAAGACGAAATCCGGCTTTTTCCTTCCCTCTTCCGCGCAGGAAAAGCCGCAGACGTGCGTTGTAGTGGCTGTCGGTCCCGGCGGACTTGTAGACGGAAACGAAGTAAAAATGCAGGTAAAGCCCGGCGACAAAGTGCTGTGCGCGAAATACGCGGGCACCGATTTCAAGGTAGACGGCAAAGAGTTTACGATTATCAGACAAAGCGATATTCTCGCCGTCGTTGAGGACTGATCCCTTTACGGCGATATAAAAACAATCATTGAATAAGGAAAGGAGATAACATATTATGGCTAAACAGATTAAATACGGCGACGACGCAAGAAAAGCTCTTGAAACGGGCGTAAACGTCCTTGCCGACACGGTAAAAATCACGCTCGGTCCCAAGGGAAGAAACGTTGTTCTCGATAAAAAATTCGGCGCTCCGCTGATTACGAACGACGGTGTTACGATTGCAAAAGAAATCGAACTTCCCGATCCGTTCGAAAACATGGGCGCGCAGCTTGTAAAAGAAGTTTCCACCAAAACGAACGACGTTGCGGGCGACGGCACCACCACCGCCGTTGTTCTGGCGCAGGCTATCGTACGCGAAGGCTTGAAAAATCTTGCCGCGGGCGCTAACCCCATCATTCTGAGAAGCGGCATCGAAAAAGCCGTAGACGAAACGGTAAAACACCTGAAATCCATTTCCAAATCGGTGGAAAGCCAGAAAGCCATCGAACAGGTAGCATCCATTTCCGCGGGCAGCAAAGAAGTAGGCGCATTGATTGCCAACGCAATGGAAATCGTAGGCAAAGACGGCGTTATCACCGTGGAAGAAGGCAAATCGATGAACACCGAACTGACTACCGTCGAAGGCATGCAGTTCGATCGCGGTTACGCTTCCGCTTACATGGTAACGAATACCGATAAAATGGAAGCCGTGCTCGATAACCCCTATATTCTCATCACCGATCGCAAGGTATCCTCTTTGCAGGAAATTCTGCCTATTATCGAACCCCTCGCGCAGCAGGGCGCAAGACTTCTGATTATCGCGGAAGACGTGGAAGGCGACGCGCTTGCCGCCCTCATCGTAAACAAACTGAAAGGCGTATTCAATTCCGTTGCGGTGAAAGCCCCCGGTTTCGGCGACAGAAGAAAGGAAATGCTTCAGGATATCGCCGTTTTAACGGGCGGTCAGGTAATTTCCTCAGACCTCGGCGTGGAATTCAAGGACGTTACCACGGATATGCTCGGCAGAGCGGCTACCGTGCGTGTAGATAAAGAAAACACCACGATTATCGGCGGCGCAGGCAATTCCGAAGACATCAAAGCCCGCGTTGCTTCTATCAAAGCGCAGATCGCCGAAACCAAATCGGATTACGACAAAGAAAAGCTTCAGGAACGTCTTGCCAAACTTGCGGGCGGCGTAGCCGTCATCAATGTAGGCGCCGCTACCGAAGTGGAAATGAAAGAAAAGAAACTCCGCATCGACGACGCCCTTTCCGCAACCCGCGCGGCTGTGGAAGAAGGCTATGTTCCCGGCGGCGGCACGGCGCTTCTTTCCGCTATCCCCTCCGTCAAGAAACTGGTTGCTTCCCTTTCCGGCGACGAAAAGACGGGCGCGGCGATCGTGCTCAAAGCGTTGGAAGAACCCATCCGTCAGATCGCGAAGAACGCAGGTTTCGACGGCTCCGTCATCGTAGACAAAGTCGTCAACGCAAAGAAAGCCAACTTCGGTTTCGACGCGCTGAACAACAAGTATTGCGATATGGTAGAAAGCGGCATCATCGATCCTACGAAAGTTACCCGTTCCGTTCTGCAGAACGCGGCTTCCGTAGCGGCAACGCTGCTCACCACCGAAAGCGTGGTAACGGATATCCCCACTCCTCCCGCTCCCGCGGCACCCGCCGGCGGCGACATGGGCGGAATGTATTGATAAACCGACCGTAAAATAAACTTTAAGGCTCGCGGCATTTCGCCGTGAGCCTTTTCTCATACAAAAAACGAATTATTTGTTTTTCAGATATTCGTCGATGGCATGCGCGGCTTTCTTTCCCGCGCCCATCGCCTTGATTACGGTAGCTGCGCCCGTTGCCGCGTCGCCGCCGCAATAAACGCCCTCTATCGACGTTTTTCCGTTTTCGTCCACCGCGATTTCGCCGCGTTTCAACGTTTCCAACCCCGCTGTGGTGTTTTTCAAAAGCGGATTAGGCGAAGTGCCGAGCGCCATAATCACACAATCCGCTTCAATCGTAAATTCGCTCCCTTCTACGGGCACGGGAGACCGCCTGCCGCTCGCGTCCGGCTCGCCGAGTTCCATGCGCACGCACTCTATCGCGCGTACTCTTCCGAAATCCGCCGCTTTTCTGTCCGTCTGCGACGTCGGCAGAATCCGTACGGGATTCGTCAGCAAATCGAAAACAATGCCTTCTTCTTTCGCGTGCGCGATTTCTTCCCGCCTCGCAGGCAATTCCGCCTCGCCTCTGCGGTAAACGATATGCACTTCCGCGCCGAGCCGCTTCGCGCACCGCGCCGCATCCATCGCCACGTTTCCGCCGCCGACGACAACCGCCTTTTTCGCCCGCTGCACTGGCGTTTTCGCGCCTTCTTCGGCGGCTTTCATCAGATTCACGCGCGTCAGAAATTCATTTGCCGAATACACGCCGACAAGATCCTCTCCGTCGATTCCCATAAACCTCGGCAGTCCCGCGCCCGAACCGATAAACACCGCGTCGAACCCGTATTCTTCTTTGAGTTCTTCCAGCGAAATCACCTTTCCTATCACCATATCCGTTTCGATTTTCACGCTCATCGCAAGCAGATTTTCCACTTCGCCGCGTACAATCGATTTCGGCAGACGGAATTCGGGAATTCCGTATACCAGCACGCCGCCGGCAACGTGCAGCGCTTCGAACACCGTAACGGAATACCCCGCTTTTGCAAGTTCTCCCGCACAGGTCAGCCCCGCCGGACCGGAACCGATGACGGCAATTTTTTTCTTGTTTTCCCCCTCGGCGGAAAGCGCGCCGTCCGGATTTTTATTCTTCCGCGCATTGTGATAATCGGCGACAAACCGTTCCAGATAGCCGATTCCCACGGCTTCGCAACCCGCCTTGATTCCGCGCGTGCATTTCCCCTCGCATTGCGTTTCCTGCGGGCAGACTCTTCCGCACACCGCCGGCAGCGAGCTCGACTTTGAAATCGTTTCGTACGCGCTTTCGAAATCTCCCGCCGCGGTGAACGCGATAAACCGCGGAATGTCTATCCCCACGGGGCATCCCGAAACGCAGGGCTTGTTTTTACAATTCAGGCAGCGTTTCGCTTCGTCTATCGCCGTCTGCGCGTCGTAACCGAGCGCCACTTCTTCAAAATTCTTATTCCGTTCCGACGGCTCCTGTACGGGCATCGGGTGTTTTTTCGGCTGCATATTAAAATCCGGCATATTTTCGATTCTCCTCACTCTTTGTCTGTCGCAAGTATTCAATCACGGTTTTTTGAATAAATTGCACGTTTTCTCCCGTTCCCGCGCTTCGAATTCGCGGAACGCTCCGGAACGCGTCATCGCTTCGTCGAAATCGATTTCGTGTGCGTCGAATTCGGGTCCGTCCACGCACGCGAACTTCATTTTTCCGCCCACCGTAAGGCGGCAGCCGCCGCACATTCCCGTGCCGTCAATCATAATCGGATTCATGCTCGCAATCGTTTTCACGCCGTATTTTTTCGTCATCTGCGCCACGAATTTCATCATCACAAGCGGACCTATCGTAATCGCTTCGTCAAACGTTTCTCCCGCCGCAAGCATTTCTTCCAGCGGCGCGCACACGTTTCCCTGCCGCGCGTACGAACCGTCGTCCGTCATCACATACAAACGCGACGAAACGGCTTTGAATTCGTCCTCCAGTATCACCAGCTCTTTATTGCGGAAACCGATGACGGAAACCACCTCCGCGCCCGCGTCGTGAAACGCTTTTGCAACGGGCAGCGCGATGGCGCATCCCACTCCGCCGCCGATCACGCACACTTTTTTTTGCTCGCCGATTTTCGTGGCGTTGCCGAGCGGTCCCGCAAAATCGGGCAATCGATCGCCTTCTTCCAGCTTGTCCAGCTTCATCGTGGTGGCGCCGACAATCTGAAAAATAATGTCTACCGTTCCCTTTTCGCGGTCGTATCCCGCAACGGTCAAAGGAATTCTTTCGCCGTCCTCTTCCGCTCGCAAAATCACAAACTGCCCCGCCTGTGCCTTTTTTGCAATCAGCGGCGCGTAAATTTCCATTTTCGTTACGGTTGCATTCAACCTTTTTTTCGAAACGATTTCAAATTTTTCTTTCATGTTTCGTCAGCCCTCGTTTTTTCCGTTATGATTTATTATAATCCAAAATCGCTTTTTCGTCAAGACTTTCCGAAGTAAAATCAAAGCAAAAAATTTTTTTCGCGGCAAATCGCCTATTTTCGGCATTTCTTCAAAAAATCGTTTGCTTTTTATTTTCCAAAAGAGTATAATAGTATTCGTTTTTACAAGGAGCTGAATATTTATGTCCCCCTACGAAATACTTTTACCTCTCGCATTGATTTTATGCCTCACGAAACTTCTCGGACTCGGCGCGCATAAAATCGGTCTGCCCGCCGTAATCGGTATGCTGATTGCCGGGCTGCTGATCGGACTTCTGAAATTTATACCGTCCGAAAAATTTCACGAACTGTTTTTCGGCGAAACCATCCGCGCATGGCTTTCCGTATTCGCGAAAATCGGCGTCGTCCTGATTATGTTCTCTACAGGTTTGGGCACCGATTTGAAAATGCTGAAAGCTTCCGGCACGGCTTCCGTCGTTATCACCACGTTCGGCGTGGTGTTTCCCATGGCGTTCGGCACCCTTGTCGCTTGGGCGTTCCATATCGGCACAAGCCTTTTAAGCAATCTTTTTTACGGCGCCATTTTAACCGCTACGTCCGTTTCCGTTACCGTTGCCGCTTTAAAAGAGCTCGGCAAACTTGAAACGAAAGTGGGCACTTCCATCGTCGCGGCTGCCGTCATCGACGACGTAATCGGCATCATCGTGCTTTCCGTTTTAACGGGCTTCACGGCGGAACCGGCGGAAGACACGGGTTCTTTCCTTCCCGTCTGGTGGGAAAACGCCGCCTGGTGGCTGGTGATTTTAAAAATCGTCTGCTTCTTCGTCATCGCCATTTCCGCGGGGCTGTTTCTGCGCAAACGCTTCAATAAAATCGAAAGCAAATATCCCCACAACCGCCGCGTACCCATTCTTGCCATCTGCGTGTGCTTCCTGTACGCCTACGTCGCCGAAAAAATCTTCGGCGTGGCGGACATCACGGGCGCGTACGTCGCGGGGCTGATTCTCGGCGGCACGCTGCAGGAAACGCCGTACGTGGAAGTAAAAACCGACGTTCTCGGCTATATGTTCTTCTCGCCGGTATTCTTCGCAACCATCGGCATGAATCTTGATTTTTCGGGATTCACCGGGTCGTTCGCCGCATTCGGACTTTGTTACGTCGTCGCGGCGATTGCGGGAAAACTGCTCGGCTGCGGCGCGGCGGCAAAGCTTTGCCGTTTTTCGAATAAAGATTCTTTCCGTATCGGCTGCGGCATGATGGTGCGCGCCGAAGTCGTTCTCATCTGCACCGATAAAGGCATTTCTTCCGGACTTGTTTCCCCCGCCGTCTATCCGTTCGTATTCCTCATCATAATTTTAACTTCGGTGCTCGCGCCGCTGCTTTTAAAGATTTCGTATAAAAACGAACTTCCCCTTTCGGGCGGCAACGGCTCCTCCGGCGCAAACGATTCTTTCACCGCCGCAGAACTTGCCCCGATCGACAATGCAGAAAAAAACGGAAACGCATAACGCGCCCCGATATTTGTAAAAAAGCCGCAGGTTTCCCCTGCGGCTTTCTATATCAACAAGTTATTCTTCCGTCAGCGCCGCAATCAATTCCGCGCGCGTTTTTTCGTAGTCCTCGTTTTTCACCGAGATTGTTTTTACGAATTTTCCGCCGCGCAGCACCGCCACGCGATCGGCAAGCGCCAACGCTTCTTTTACGCTGTGCGTTACGAAAACCGCCGTCTTTGCGCCTTCCGCCTCGCTTTTCTCTTCCAGCAGCGAAGCGAATAAGGCAATGATTTTCTCCCGAAGCGCAATATCCAAGGCTGAAAACGGTTCGTCCGCAAGCAACAAATCGAACGGCGCCG
>DLQW01000017.1:17408-18270 GCA_002474405.1 Christensenella sp. UBA7597
CAGCGCCACCCGCTGTTTTTCTCCGCCGGACAGCGCGGAAGGGCGTTTGTTTTCTTTATCGGCAAGCCCCGCGCGCGCAAGCAGTTTTTCGCAATCAGTCTTTTCTCCGCCTGCAAACGTAAGATTCTTCAAAGCGGTTAAATTCGGCAATAAAGAAGCTTCCTGAAACACGTATGAACAGCGCGGCGCCGCGCCGCCCGCATACGTAATTTCTCCTTCGTCGGGTGAAACCAGCCCCGCCAGAATATTTAAAAGCGTGGTTTTTCCTCCGCCGCTTTCGCCGAGAATACAGAATATCTCGCCGCGGAAAATGTCTGCGGAAACGCCGTCGAGCACGGCTTTTCCGTCGTAAAATTTCGAAACGTTTTTTAAAGATATCAGCGTGCTGTTTTCCGTCATTTTACCCTCCTTTCCGCCGCAAGCGCAACGATATTTCCAAGCGTTTCCAGAATCAGCCCCGTCAGCACTACCAGCAAAGTCAGCGCAAACATCCGCGGCATATCCAGATAAATTTTCGCTTCCTGAATCGTACCGCCCATACTTTTAAAGGTATTCGCCACCACTTCCGCCGAAACCACAAGCTTCACCGAAAACGCCAGCGCTCCAGCGCTTTCCCTGAGCGCCTGCGGCGCAATCTGCGGCAGATACATTCCGAAAACGCGCTTATACCACGGCACGCAAAACACCTTGCATACGCGCTTATACTTTTCGTCGATGGAAAAAAGCGCCGATAAAAACCCGGTATATAACATCGGAAACAACGACAAAAACGCCACGATGACGGGCGCTTTTTTCGGTGTGGACCACACGAGAATCATCAATAATATCGCCATCGTCGGCAACGAACGAAGCGCGGAAACAT
>DLQW01000069.1:0-278 GCA_002474405.1 Christensenella sp. UBA7597
TGGGCGTCGGCGGCACGTGCGGGGCGGGTTATAATTCGCCCGTGAGTACCGAGCGACGGATTTCGGGTGTGGATAACTGCAATTTTTTCTGCGTTTCGTCCGGGGGAAGATCGGTGCGCGCACCCGTGAAACCTGGCAATGCGGCGGGCGGGGCGTTGATGAGCGCATCGGCGGAGAACATGGAAAGCTGTGTGGCGCTATCCGATAAATCCGCTGCGGAAAGCATGGCTTTGACGCGTTCTTCCTTTTCTTCGCCGTAGAATTTGCCGCAAGCCGTC
>DLQW01000069.1:300-23843 GCA_002474405.1 Christensenella sp. UBA7597
GCCGTAATAAAATGCCGCGCGCGCTTTAATACCACGCGCATTTTTTTCAGATCTTCGTACGTGAGTTTTGCGTACCGCCGCGCCGCGATGATTTTATTTGCCGAGCGCACGCCGATGCCCGGAACGCGGAGAAGCGAGGCGAGATCGGCACGGTTGACTTCCACGGGGAAATTTTCCGGGTGGCGGAGCGCCCACGCGCATTTCGGATCGTATTCCACGGGCAGGTTTTCGTCTTCGTCCGCGATTTCTTCGGGCGCGAAACCGTAGTAGCGCATCAGCCAGTCCGCCTGATACAGCCGATGTTCGCGCAGAAGTTTTTCGCCGACGGACGGAAGAGACGGATCGTTCACTACGGGAAGATAGGCGGAAAAATACACCCGCCGCAGCGAAAACTTGCGGTACAGGGCGCCCGAAAGGCGCAGAATTTTGCCGTCGCGTTCGGGCGAGGCGCCTACGATCATCTGCGTGGTTTGCCCCGCGGGCAGGTATAAGGGGCGCTTTGCCGCGCGGAATACCGTTGCCGCCGTTTCGCTTTGCACGTTCTGCAGCCCCGAAGCCGTGAGCAGGCGGGGCTTTCCGTTGTTCTGCGCCCCGATAAGCCGTCGCCCGGAAGCAAACGCCTTTTTGCCCTGCGCCAGCTGCCCCATGGGCAGAAGCAGCGATTTTTTTGTTTTCTGCGGGGCGAGTTTTTTTAAACTCTCTTCTCCCGGCAGCTCTAAATTATAGCTCATTCTGTCTGCCAGAAGCGCCGCTTTTTCCACCAGTAGCGGATCGGCTTTGGGGATGCCTTTGAGATGAATATACCCGTTGAAGCGGTATTTATGGCGCAGCAGTTCCGCCGTGCGGATGAGAAGTTCCATGGTGTAATCGGGGCTTTTGTACACCGCCGACGACAGGAACAAGCCTTCGATGTAATTGCGGCGGTAGAAGCCGACGGTGAGTTCGCAGATTTCTTCGGGCGTAAGCGTGGCGCGTTTTACGTCGGCATTGCGGCGGTTGGGGCAGTACCTGCAATCGAAAACGCAATCGTTGGACATTAAAATTTTCAGAAGTGAGATGCACCTGCCGTCCGCCGCGAACGAATGGCAGATACCGCCGAACGCGGCGTTGCCCAGACCGCCGGGTTCGTTTTTCCGCCGCGAGCCGGAAGAGGAACACGAGACGTCGTACTTTGCGCCTTCCGTTAAAATTTTCAGCCGTTCTTCTTCAATCATCGATTTTTCGCTTCCTTGTGTTTCTGCCGTTATTATAGCACGCGGCAAAAGAAAAGTCAAACATTTGTTCGTATTTTATACGGGCAATTTTTGGAAAAAGACTTGCTTCGGGGGAAAAAATATGCTATAATCGAAGAGAGCGCAAGGGGAAGAAACGCCGCCCGGCGGAGAGGGCAATGCGCGGCGTACCCGCGGGCGGGAAAAAATATCGCGGGAAAGGCGTGTGAACGAGGGAAAACTTTCGGGCGCGGAGAGCCGCGGAAAAACGGAGCGAGCAAAGCGCGGAGGAAACGGAGAATGAAATGCGGAATCAGAAAATGGGAGTTATCCGACGCGAAAGATCTGGCGGCGGCGCTTTCGAACAGAAAAGTGCAGGATAATCTGCGCGACGGGTTGCCGTATCCGTATACCGAGCGGGACGCAACCGAGTATATTTCCGCAATGCTTGCGGCGGACGAAAACGATACGTTTGCTTTTGCGATTGTCGCGGACGGAAAGGTTGTCGGCGGCATCGGCGCTTTCCGGCAAGGCAATATCCACAGGCAGATGGCGGAAACGGGCTACTATATAGCGGAAAATTACTGGGGAAAAGGGATCGCGACGGAAGCGGTGAAACGGCTTTGCGGATATGTGTTTGCGCATACCGATATTATCCGTATTTACGCGGAGCCGTTTGCCGCAAATCTTGCTTCCTGCCGCGTGCTGGAAAAGTGCGGTTTTCTTTGCGAGGGAACGCTGCGTGCGGGCGCGGTGAAAAACGGCAGGTTGGCGGATATGAAAATGTATTCCCGCTTAAAAACGGACGAGTGAGGTTGAAAGAGAGGAAAATTATGGCGTTCGATTTCAAAAAAGAGTACAAAGAGTTTTATATGCCGAAGAATATCCCGTCGGTTGTTACGTTGCCCGCCGCGAACTATCTGGCGGTACGGGGGAAAGGTAACCCGAACGACGAAAACGGAGAATACAAAAAGTCGATAGGATGGTTATATGCGATTGCGTTTACCATAAAAATGAGTTATAAAGGCGCGCATAAAATCGACGGGTATTTCGAATACGTCGTACCGCCGTTGGAAGGATTCTGGTGGCAAAGCGGCGCGGGCGAAACGGCGGGCGAAATAGATTATGCGCATAAAGAAAACTTTAATTTTATATCGCTTATACGACTGCCCGATTTTGTTACGGAGGCGGAGTTTGTATGGGCGATAGCGGAAGCGACGCGAAAAAAGAAAGAAGATTTTTCAAAGGTGGAATTTCTGACGGCGGACGAGGACGTGTGCGTGCAGTGCATGCACATCGGAAGTTTCGACGACGAGCCGCAGACGGTGGCGCGGATGAAACGATTTATGGACGAAAACGGATATGAAACGGATATTACCGAAAATCGGCGTCATCACGAAATATATTTATCCGACCCGCGCAAATGCGCGACGGAAAAACTGAAAACCGTGATCAGGATTCCCGTGAAAAAGAAGGGAAAATAACGGAACGGTTACAAACGGCGGCGGAACCGTCGGGCGGGAATTTGCGGATTTTCGGAGCGGGCGTACCCGCGGGCGGGGAAAAATATCGCGGGAAACGCGTATGAAAATATTGACAACGCCGAAAATGTATGGTATAATCTATTTGTAATGTTTTAATATGACAAATTCTTTTTGCGGGGGATTTTTCCGTAAAAAGGAGAGAAAAAGGAGAAAAAACAATGCGTTTGTTTGAAGTTTCCACGGATTCTACGGCGGATTTGTACGAGGATTACCGGAAAAAAAGAGATATATGGTTTGCGCCGCTTTCGTTTTCGTTTGAAAAGGACGGCAAAATAGAAGAATACCTCGATAATTTTTCGGAATATTCGCAGTACGTGGATTTTTATAATAAAGTACGGAATAAATACATGCCGCGCACGGCAATGCTCAATTACGAAGCGCACGTGGCGCATTTTACCGCCATGGCGAAGGCGGGCGTGAAAGACGTTCTGCATTTTTCCATTTCTTCGGGGCTGGCGCGCACCACGCAGGTAGCGAAGCAGGCGGCGGAAGAAGTGAAAAAGGAATATCCCGATTTCAATATGGTTTCCGTGGACCCGCTGGGCGCCACGATTCTGCAGGGGATGCTGGTTACTCTGGCGTGCGACATGCGCGACGAGGGTAAGACGATGCAGGAAACGTACGAGTATCTGACGGACGCGCGGAATCGTATTCTTTGCACGATTATTCCCACCGACCTTTTCTATCTGCAGCGCGGCGGCAGAGTTTCGGCGACGGCGGCGGTGTTCGGTTCGATGCTGGGCGTGAAGCCGATTTTAACGTTTGACCGCGACGGAAAACTGAAAACGATAGACAAGGTGAAGGGCATGAAGCGCGTTTATGCGTACACGCTGGAAAAGCTGGCGATCGCTCCGCTCGACGAGAAGAAGAAAATCGTGGTGGTGCATACCGATAACGAGGAAGCGGCGGAAGAGATGGCGAAGCGCGTGGAGGAAGCCACGGGAATCAAGCCCGAAATTTACATTATGGGACCTTCCATCGGCGCGCACGTGGGACCCGGCGCGGTTGCCTGCGGGTGGCTTTCCACGAAAACGAGAACGGAACTTGGATTGTAAGAAAAAGACGTTTCGGACGACCTGAAAAAATACTTCGGGAGGAAAGAATGGACGTTGTTCATCCGGGCGCGACGAAGGGGCGCAGGCGAAAACGGAACGGACAGAGAGATACGGAAGTTGCGGTTTTTCCGCGTGATTTTTTCGCGCGGGGAAGCCGCGGCGTTTTATATAGGGAGTCGGAATGAGCGAAAAGGTAAAAAACGCGGTGAATTACGACGCCGCGATGCGGCGGGAACTGGAAAAAAGGAAGGCGGAAGAAGAGATGGGCGCCGCGCGGGCGAGGCTGCTTTTGCACAGCTGCTGCGCGCCGTGTTCTTCGGCGTGTCTGGAAATTTTAAAGGATTTTTTAAGCGTTACGGTGTTTTATTATAACCCGAACATCGACGAGAAAGAAGAGTACGAAAAGCGGAAAGCGGAACAGATTCGGTTTTTGCGCGAGACGGGCTGGGCGGAGTTTATCGACTGCGATTACGATTGCGGGGCGTTTGAAAATATCGCGCGCGGCAGAGAAAATTGCAAAGAGGGCGGCGCGCGCTGCTACGAGTGCTATAAACTGCGCCTGTTTAAAACGGCGGAGCGGGCGGCGGAAGAGAACTTCGATTATTTCGCGAGCACGCTTTCGGTGAGTCCGTACAAAAACGCGGCGTGGCTGAACGAACTGGGGCGGGAAGCGGAAGAGAAGTACGGCGTGAAATTTCTGCCTTCCGATTTCAAGAAAAAAGGCGGATATTTAAGGAGCACGGAGCTTTCGAAGCAGTTCGGGCTGTACCGACAGAATTACTGCGGGTGCCGTTTTTCGAAGCGGGAGGCGGAAGCGCGCGACGCGGCGAAAAAGGACGAAAAAGACGGAGAGAAATAGGAGCGGGCGCGTGAAAAACAAGGTATTGCCTTGACCGGTAGCGGGCGGAAGAAGCGGGTGCGCTTGTGATACTTGGCGGGGAGCGAAAGTGAAGTTTCGGGCGACGGACGGCGAGAGAAGAGATGCGTGCGAAATGCCCTGTGCACGGCGTGCGAAAAAGCGGCGGAGCGCTATAGCGGGGCGTGCGGAAAATTCGGGGGCGGAGAAGGAAGCGGAACGGAAAAGAACGGAAAGAGAATAAAATGATATGCCGCGGCGGAAGAGTTGCGGGAGAAAAAAGGTAAAAAGGAGTACATACAATGAAAAACAAACACTCACGGAGAAAGTTTCGGCGCGGCGTTCTGATTGCGCTGGCGGCGACGGTTTGCTGCGTTGCGCTTGTTTTCGGCGCATGTAAGAAGGCGACGGATAAGGAACCGGACGTGCCGCCCGCCGTAGGCGATTGCAACGGGGCGCACGATTTCGGGGCGTGGAGCGTGGAAAACGCGGCGACATGCACGACAGACGGGGAAAAATTCCGCAGGTGCAAAAATTGCGGCGGAGTGCAGGAAGAAAAAATTCCCGCGACGGGGCACGACTATAAGGAAGAATCTGCCGTGGCGGCGACGTGCCATCAGCCCGGCGTCAAGGCGCATCTGCACTGCGTAAACTGCGGCGACGATAAGCTGAAAGGCGTATCGTATACGCGCGAGGAGCTTCTGATTCCCGCGGCGCACCGCACCGTACGGATTGCGGAAGTTGCGCCCGCGTGCGACAAGGAGGGCGTTGCGGCGCACACCTACTGCTATGAGTGCGGCGCGAATTTCGTGGGCGAAAAAGAAACGTCGGCGGCGGAGCTGGTATTGCCGAAGTCGCATAAAACGGAAGCCGTGGCGGAGAAAGCGAAAACCTGCACGGCGGACGGAGTGAAAGCGCACGGGCATTGCATATCGTGCGGGAAGAATTTCATCGGCGGAGAAGAAAAGACGGCGGAGGAGCTGAAAATCGCCGCCGGGCACGATTACGGGGAGCTTATCGCCGGAACGACGACGCAGCGCGCGCATTACCGTTGCGGCGGGTGCGGGAAGTATTTCGTGAAATTTTCTGCCGACGGCGGATATTACGAAACGAATACGCTGTCTTTGCCCGACGACGCTTACGGAACGCCGGTCTGGCACGAGGAGATTCCCGCGACGTGCACGACGGACGGGGTGAAAGGACATTTTACCTGCGACGGCACGGAAGGTTGGCTGGACGTGAATTATGCGCCGATTGCCGACCTGACGATTTCCGCGGGGCACGTTTACGCGTGCGCGGCGCAGGACGGAACGTATCACGTGCAGAAATGCGCGCGGTGCGGAGAAACGGCGGAAGGAAGCGAACGGCGGCATTCGTTTTCCGGGATACATAAGACGGTTGACGGCGGGATTTATACGGCGTACGAGTGCGTTGATTGCGGGTACGACTATTATGAATACGACGGCGACGCGATAACGGATATGTTTGCGGAAGCTCCGTTTATCGTGGGGGAATACGATAAAAAGGATTTTTATATCGGCTTTACGAAACAGAACGGTCTGGGCGGAAGAGTGATTTTTCTTGCGGTGATTGCCGACGACTGGGACACGGCGTATGCGGAGGTTGTGGCGGCGAACGAGTATCCCGCGAAAAGGACCGTGCGAATGAGATACATGGACTGCGTGAAGGACGTGGAGGTTACGTTTGATATTCTCCGCGAGACGGCGCAGCCGTTTTTCCCCGTGTATCAGCAGGGATGGTTCGGCGATCTGGGCGACCTCGGCGTTATCGTGCGGAACAACACGGTGAAATCTTCCGGCAATTTCAAGCCGGAAACGATTTTTAACGGGCTGTTGAAAAGCGCGGACGTTACGATTACGGACGACGGCGGATTTACTCCGGACGCCGACCTTTCGGGCGGGGACAAAAAATATACGGTGAAATTTACTCTGAGCGGGAAATCGACGGAGTACAGCGTTTCGTTTTATTATACGGCGCGGCGGACGGCGGTGATCATAGAATCCGGCATGGAATATCTGACGGTGCAGGGAGAATATCCGCTGATAAAAGTGCGGTATACGGACGAATACGACGGACCAGGAACGTCGTGGGTGCCGCTGGACCTTTTCGATACGGCGGACGGCGCGTTTGACGCGAATCGGTTGGGCAGGCAGACGACGACGGTTACGCTCGGCGCGTACGCGAAGGCGGAACTGAACGTTTATGTGGGCGCGCCCGACGAGGTGTACGACGTAAACGCCGCGCGCAAAGGGGAGTATTACGTACCCGATTATTACACGGTAAAGGGAGCCGCCGGCGTTGCGGTGGAAGTAACGTATTTCGGCGGAGAAAGCGGCACGATGTTGTTGCCTGCGGAAATGTTTGAAACGGAGGACGGCGGCGCGCCCGATCTGAATGCGGAGGGTGCGTACGACGTTTGGTTTAACGTGAACGGCACGGAGTATCGGATCTGCGTGCGCGTGTACGATGCGGACGACGTGAAAGCGACGGAATTCGATCTTGACGATCTGAGAGACGCGGAGTGGCTGTACACGGAAAAAGACGGCGCGTACGAGCTGAAAACGGACGTTTCGGGGCGGTATTTTACGGCGCGGCTTTCGGACGGAAAACAGGATTTCCGTGTGCCCGTAACGGCGGAAATGATTTCGTACGATAAAGAGCTTCTGGCGCAGGCGGTTGCGGGCGGCGAAAACGTTTTTACGATTGAATTCGGCTATAAAGGCTTGCGGGAAAGCGTGGAAATTTACATAGCGGAGCAGCGCGACGCCGTTGATATTACGGAGATTTTTCGGGACGGACGTTCGGCGGACGGGGTATTTGCGAAAGACGGCGCGTTGTTCGGCGAATACGAGATTCTGGTAACGGGCGCAAGCGGCGGAACGTACTACGAAACGCTGAAAGAGGAGATGCTTTACGTTGCGACGTTCGATAGCGACGGCAACATGGAAGAAGGCTCTTTGAAAAAGGCGGATTTGCGGACGGCGGAAAAAGGCGCGTACCGGTTGGTGGTGCGGTATGACGGGCATGATTTCGGCGACGGGTATTTCAGATTGTTTGTGATTTCCGACGACGACCTCGAATATGATTTCGGCGTGGATTATTCTGCCGGGAGAGTGCAGAACGCCGTACATACCGGCACGAAAGAAGAGGTGCTTGCCTCGCTTCGGCGCGTGGAATTTTTATATACGGTGCGGGCGCGTATCCGCGAGGGCGCGTATACGCTTTCGGTGCGGATTTCGGAAGAGCGGCTGTTGCTTTCGGACGTAACGATTGAAAATGCGGACGAGATCGATTTTGTGGCGACGGGGAGCGTCCGGCTGGCGCTTGAATACAAGGGGCAAAGCCTCGGTTATGCGCTGACGTTGCTGCCCGATCTGAATTTGTATGCGAGCAGGGAATATACTTACGCGCCGTCGAACGGAACGGGGCTGTTTATTCTGAAACTGTATGAAAACGGATTCTTCGAACGGATTGCCGCGGGAAGCGCGGAGCAGACGATATACGGGGAATATTCCGCCGTGGACGAGGCGGATAAGGTGTACCGGCTGGACTACGAATTGCTGGCGGTGAGCGCCGACGGAAAATCGATGTTTGTGTGGACGGGCGAGGCGTTCGGAAAGCGGCATAATGTTGTGCCGGAAACGTACGATTTATACGGCGTAAAAGTGCTTGTGTATTTAAGAAACGGCACAGGGTATGCGGATTTTATGGAGAGTTTCAACGGGCAGGAGTATATCGGGTATACGTGCGAGGCGAAGCTTTCGGACGGCGTTCTGGAGCTGTCCGGCGAACGGTATTCGGTTACGGAGAAGAACGGCGTGAAAACGCTGGAACTGATTGTGGAAGGAAGCACGCTGTATCGCTACGAGGCAACGGAAACGAGCGACGGAGAAGGGGTTCAGGTGCGGCAGAGCGCGCTGATAAACGATAACGGGCTGGCGTATCTGCGCATCGAATACAGAGTGCTTTCCGCGGACGGCACGGGATACGGGGATTGGATGACGGACGAAGCGTATTCTTATGCGTGGCGGCGCGAGGGAGATATTGTTACGGTGGACGCGGGCGGCGGAATCCGCTTCCTTGTGAATGCGGACGGAACGCTGACGGCGCTGGACGAATTGTATTGAGAGAACGGAGAACGAAAAAGCCTTCCCGCTGCGGGAAGGCTTGTATTTTTTATGGCGGCGGAATATAAGGCTTGAATTTTAAAACTTGACCTCTCTCGGCTCGCTTATGCTCGCCACTCTCCCCGAAGGGGAAAGCAAGTATTAGTGTTTCGCGCCACTCTACTTGCCGAGATTGCCTTAAAACGGCAATTCGACAAGGGTTCCCGCTACCGTAGGTTTTTTCGCGCTTTTCTCCTCTTAGAGAAAAAGCGAAAAAGGGGAAAGCAAGGGGAAATTATGCGATCAGAGAAAATTTCATGACGACGGGGTTGTGATCGGAATCGGCAAAGCCTTTCTGTACGTTTTCGAGATATTCCACGCGTACGTTGGACGTGAATAAAAAGCCGTCTACGATTAAAGTGTAATTTCCCTCTTTGTAGGGCACGTCGCAGTTGCGGCAGGTGGGCAGCTGCTGTTTGTTTGTGTAATCGGTGGCGCGATGCACGTTTGCGGGGAGCAGTTCCGCGGGGAAGGGCTGCGCCCAGCCGAACGCCGTTTCGCCCTCTTCGCCGTTGATATCTTTGATGGACGTTCCCGTGAAATCGTGATTGAAATCTCCGCCCGCCACGCAGTAGTTGCCGCTTTCGTATTCCGCCTGCATGTCGGAAAACAGCATGGTCATCTGTGCCGCGCGGATTTCGTCAGACCCGCCGTAGGCGGACGTGTGCACGTTATACAACAGGAATTCTTTGCCGTTTTCCGTAGGGATACGCGATACCGAATAGCAACGGTCGAGATCGAGCAGTTTTTTCATATCGTCCGCAATCGGCAGAGAACGGCGGAGCGCCGACGAAAAGCCGTTTTTCGAAAACGTAAGAATGCCGCTGTTTGACTTTCCGTGCGGTTCGGTAAGAGGGTACATCAGATACGCCGAATGATAGTTGACGGCAAAAACGCTTGCGTATCCGGAAAAAGCGTTTTGCGCCGTTTCTTTTTCGTTGACGTGGTAGCTGCGCGTGGAAGAAGTATCCACTTCCTGAAACAGCGCGAAATCGGGGTTGAATTCTTTGATGGTATTCAAAGCGGAGTTAACGTGCGTTTCCACGCTTTCTTTGCTTGCCGCGCGCGATTGCTTGCCGCCGTCCATAAAGAACGTGAAATCGGGCGTATACGCGCCGAAACCGATATTGAACGTGGTTGCCGTGTAGGAGGTTTCGGTTTTGAGCGCCGTAACGCGGCAGGGAACGTCCGCTTCGCCGCTTTCTTCGACGTCTGCCTGCGCCGCCGAGACGGGAAGGACGATATAATCTTCCAGCCGGTAATAGGAAAGGAGCACGTACGCCGCGTAGGCGATGACGACGGTGAGCAGCGCGAGAAACACGCATAACAGACTTAATAAAATTTTTTTCGTTGTTTTTTTAACCATATTTTTCCCCGTAAAAGGCTTCCCCCGAAACAGTTGCCGCGACGACGGCGGAACCTGTGTATTTATCTCATACGAATATTATCTTATACGAAACGGCGCGAAATGTCAATCGTTTCCGGCGGAAGAACGCAAATAAGTACGATTTGTCAGGAGAATTCGTCGGGGAGGGCAGCTTCGCTTTGCTGTTTTCTGACGTATTCGCGCGGGGAAAGCCCCGTTTGTTTTTTAAAAGCGCGCGAAAATTCGGAAAGATCGGCATAGCCGGCGGAAACGGCGACTTCGGAGAGGGAAACGAAGTCGCTTTTTAAAATTTCCGCGGCTTTTCGGGTGCGGACGGCGTGCAGAAAGGCGATGGGCGAGCAACCCGTAACCGCGGTGAACGTTTTGCGGAAATAGACTTCGGACATGCCGCAGAGCGCCGCAAGGCGGGCGTTTTTGATTTTCAGACGATAATTTTCGGCGATAAAATCGAGCGCGGGGGCGATTTTTTCGCGCCGCGTTCCGGAAAGGTAGCTTTTGTTGGCGGCGGGGCGGAGCAGAATCGACAAAATTTCGTAGGCGCCGGCGAATACTTCCGCTTTGTACGCGGGGTTTTTCAGCGTGCATTTATATTCGCAGCTCTGAAAGAGCCGCAGCAGATTGTCCGGCTGAAAAACAGGGAAGGCGGCGGGCGTTGTTGCGGCGCAGGCGCAGTCGGCTTCGAGAACGAAGAAGCGCCCGGCGCGGACACATTTCCATTCGTAGGAGCTGCCCTGCGGCAGGATGACGGCGTTTTCGCGGTTGGAAACGAGCGTTTTTCCGCCGCAGGTATACACCGTTTCGCCCTCGTATTTGAAAATAATCGCAAGGCGGGGGCGGTTGACGCGGCGCGCGCCTTTTCCCGCTTCGGTGAGGATGTTTGCCGCGTAATGAATTTTTAAAAACGTGAGTTCGGAAAAAAGTTCCTGTTCCATAGCGATTCTATTATAAAACATCGGAGCGGGAGAGTCAAGAAATCGGTGAAAAAAAGTATCGGATTTGCCAAAAAAATGCGTTTTTGCATTTACTTTTCCGACGGGGGCTCGTATAATGGAACCGACGGGGGAGCCGCGGAGCGGCGAAACCGGAAAACGGAACCGGGAGGGAAGGAGTATGGGCGAATTTACGGGAAAGACGGCGTGGGTAACGGGCGCGGGAGGGTATATCGGCGGCGAGACGGCGTTGGTTTTGGCGAAAGGCGGCGCGAAAGTGGCGGTGTGCGATATATCGGAAGCGGCGGCGGAAAAGACGCTGGCGCGGATTGCGGCGGCGGGCGGCGTGGCGAAAGGGTACGCAGCGGATGTTACCGATTCCGCTTCGGTGAACGGGACGGCGGAAAAAATCGCGGCGGAACTGGGCGGGATAGATATTGCGGTGCACGTGGCGGGAGGAAGCGCGCGGATTGCGGGGAAGAACGCGAAATACGTGCCGCTGACGGAGCAGGACGACGACGTGATAGACAGGGTGCTGAAAGTGAATTTGTACGGCGCAATTTACGTGAGCCGCGCGGCGGCGCGGGCGATGATTATGCAGGGCAGAGGCGGGAAAATCGTGAATTTTTCTTCTGTGGTGGGGCTGAACGGGCTGAAAACCTGCTGCGATTACGCGGCGGCGAAGGGCGGCGTGATTGCCTTTACGAAGGCTTTGGCGAAGGAGCTGGGAGAATACGGCATCAACGTGAATTCCGTGGCGCCCGGCGTAGTTGCCCGTCCCGGAGAGGACGGGGATTCCGCCTACGTGTACGGTTCGAATTTTCTGCATAGGAAATGCACGGCGGCGGACGTGGCGGAATTGACGGCGTTTCTGGTTTCGGAGCGGGCGGCGTTTATTACGGGGCAGACGTACGCGATTGACGGCGGGCGGAGTCTGGCGATGAAAGGAAGCGACTGAAAATGAAAATAATATCGTAGATGCAAGCGCCGGCGGGGTGGTGCGCGCGGGCGCGCAGGTACGGAAACCGCGGCGGAGAGCAAGCGAAAAAACGGGCGAAAGACGGCTTTGCGGGCGCTTGACTTTTCATAAAAAAAATGATATACTTACGGCGTTGAATATTGAACGGGGAGCGGCGCCGCGGGAAACTTTGGCGGCGCGCAGGGCTGAAAATCATGAGCGATATTACCAAGCGGGCGATTTCCGCGTCTTTGAAAAAGTTACTCCGCGAAAAGAAACTGAATAAAATCACGGTGCAGGACATTGCGGACGACTGCGGCATCAACCGCCAGACGTTTTATTACCATTTTCAGGATATTTACGACCTTGTGGAGTGGACGTGCATAGAAGATACCGAAAAGGTGCTGAAAGAAAACCGCACGTACGCTACCTGGCAAGAAGGGTTTCTTGCGGTGTTTTATCTGGCGAAAGAGGATAAAACGTTTATCGAGAATATTTATCATTCCGTTTCGCTGGAACTTCTGGAACAGTATTTGTACCGTCTGGTGTATCCGCTTCTGAAAAACGTGGTGGACGAAAAGGCGAAAAATTACACCGTGCGGGACGAGAACAAGAAATACATCGCCGATTTTTACAAGTACGCGTTTGTGGGCGTGCTTCTGGAGTGGATCAGAAACGATATGCGGGAAAGTCCCGAATCGATTACCGACAGGGTGAGTAAAATCGTGAGCGGTTCGATAGAAGCCGCGTTCAAGAATTTTAACGGCGGGCGGTAAAATTTTTGCGGCGGTTGAAAGCGATTGTTTAAAGTTACGGAAAAGCTGCGGCGGGCGTATTTACGCGCGCCGGTTTTTTTATGGCGTTTTTCAGACAAAACGGCGGAAATGTATAAAATTTTTACAGTTTTCGCCGCCTGTCGGAAATTGCGACGGAACGGAAAAATTGTCTGTTGTCATCCGGAAAAAATACGTTTATAATAGAAATGTAAAAAATAATTGCGAAAGCAAAACCGGAGGTAAACAACAATGTATTACGGATCAGGAAATTATGAAGCGTTCGCTCATCCCGTGAAGCCGGAAGGCGTGGACGGGAAATCGGCGTATATCATCGGCACGGGGCTGGCGGGACTTTCCGCGGCGTTCTTCCTTGTGCGCGACGGACAGATGAAAGGCGAGCATATTCACCTGCTGGAAAAGCTGGATATAGCGGGCGGCTCGTGCGACGGCAGAGCGGTGCCGGGCAGCGGGTTTTATATGCGCGGCGGCAGAGAAATGGACAACCACTTCGAAGTGATGTGGGAAATGTTCAGAGACGTGCCCTCGCTGGAAAATCCGGGGCTTTCGGTGCTGGACGAATATTACCGCCTGAATAAAGCCGACCCGAACTATTCGTTGTGCCGCGCTACGGTGAACCGCGGCGAAAACGCGCACACGGACAACAAATTCAACCTGAACAAGGAAGCGGCGATGCAGGTGAGCAAGCTGTTTATGACGCCCGAAGAGGAGCTGGAAGATAAGAAAATCAGCGATTACTTCGACGACAATTTCTGGCAGAGCAATTTCTGGCTGTACTGGCAGACGATGTTCGCTTTCCATACGTGGGATTCCGCGCTGGAAATGAAGAGATACCTGCAAAGATACGTGCACCATATCGACGGATTGCCCGATTTCTCGGCGCTTCGGTTTACGAAATACAATCAGTATGAAAGTCTGATTCAGCCGCTGCAGAAATATCTTGAAAATCACGGCGTGAAAACGGAATACGGCATCGACGTGAAGAACGTGGTGTTCGATATCAACGGCAAAAAGAAAACGGCGAAGAAAATCGAGTACGTGAAAAACGGCGAAAAGGGGTGCATCGACCTGCTGGAAAGCGACCTTGTGTTTATTACCAACGGTTGCTGCACGGATACGAGCTGCTACGGCGATCAGACGCACGCGCCCGACCTTTCGAAGGTGAGAAAGGGCGGCGGAGAATCGTGGGATTTGTGGAAAAACATCGCGATTCAGGACCCCGCGTTCGGTAATCCTTCCAACTATTGCGACCACCCGGACGAAACCAACTGGATGAGCGCGACGGTGGAAACCGCGGACGAGGAAGTTATACAATATATCGAGAAAATCTGCCGCCGCGATCCGAGAGCGGGCAGAGTTACCACGGGAGGCATCGTTACCGTGAAAGACAGCGTGGATAACTGGTATATGTCCTGGACGATTAACCGCCAGCCGCAGTTCAAATCGCAGAACAAGAACACCGTTTTAATCTGGCTGTATGCGCTGAACACCGACAGACCGGGCAATTACGTGAAGAAGGCGATGCGCGACTGCACGGGCGAAGAAGTGTGCAAAGAGTGGCTGTATCACATCGGCGTGCCGACCGAAAAAATCGACGAGTACGCGAAAACGCGGGCGAACACCACAACGTGCTATATGCCGTTCATCAACGCGTTCTTCCGCCCCCGCAAGAACTCCGACAGACCGAAGGTGGTGCCCGAAGGCGCCGTGAACTTCGCGTTCATCGGGCAGTTTGCGGAAACGCCGAGAGATACCATTTTCACCATAGAATATTCGATGAGAACGGGCATGGAATCGGTGTATACGCTGCTGGATATCGACAGAGCGGTGCCGGAAGTGTGGGGCAGCGTGTACGACGTGCGCGAACTGTTGCGGGCGGTGTATTACGCGCTGGATAAGCAGCCGATTTCGAGCATGAAACTTTCGATGAAGGAAAAGATCCTGCTGAAAGAAGTTACTTCGAAAATCAAGGGAACCGACGCGGAAAAACTTGCGAAAGAAAGCGGTATCATCTGAAACAGCCGCGTTGCGGCGAATGGCGGCAAAAACGCGTATGCGGGCAACGGATGGAAGCCGGACAAGGAAGCGGACAGCCGCAAAGATACGACGGAAACTTCGTAAAATTTCCGGAAAAGGACAAAAAGACGGGCGCAGACGAAAAGTCTGCGCCTGTTTTGCCGTGTTCTGCGTTACGGAAGAAAAAACGACGGAAAACGCCGGGCAAAAATAAAAATACTGACAAAGAGGTTTTTAAAGTGATACCGGAGTACAAACGGAAAAATCACAGAGCGGCTGTCGGATGACGGAGCGTTTTCGGAGTTTTTATTTTTCGGAAGATAAGAATTTATTAAAAAGAGATAATTTTGCCGCTATCATTCGTAATATTTCCCGTTATAATGGAAGCGTATAAAAAACTTCGGGGAGAAACGGAACATGGAAAGAAACAATTCGTACGACGTCATCGTTATCGGCGGAGGGACGGCGGGAATTTCCGCGGCGCTTTCGGCTGCCCGTACGGGCGCAAAAACGTTGCTTGCGGAAGCAACGTATCTTTTGGGAGGACTTGCTGCCGCAGGACTTGTAACGTATTACTTGCCCTTATGCGACGGTGAGGGGACGCAACTTTGCCATGGAATCGCCGAAGAATTGCTGCGCCTTTCCGTTTCGGAAGGTGCGGAAAGTCCGATTCCGGAGGCGTGGGGGCGCGGCGGGACGATGGAAGAACGGCGTGAAAAACGCTATGAAGCACAGTTTAATCCCTATATGTTCGCGTTTCTGGCGGAGCGGTTGCTGAGCGAAAACGGCGTGGATATTTTATACGGCGCTATGCTTTCGGAAACGCAAAAAAACAAACGGGGAGACAAGATTTTAAAAATCGGCATTACGACGCGCTCGGAAACGCTTTCTTTTACGGCGAAAACGTTTGTGGATTGTACGGGCGACGCGACGCTTTGCGCTTATGCGGGCGAGGATACCGCTTTATCGGGAAAAGGCAACGTTCTCGCCGCATGGTATTACGAAACGCGGGGCGGAGAATACCTTCTGAATATGCGCGGCAGCCGGGATACCGTATATTCTTCGGCGTTTGCAGCAGAAAAAACGTTTTCCGGGCTTGGTGCGGAGGAGCTTTCTATGATGACGAAAAAAGCGCATGAAACGGTGCTGAACGACTTTCTGAAAAACGGCGAGGTATCCCGCGCGCATGCGCTTGCGGCGGTGAGCATGATTCCGCAGGTGAGAATGACGTGCAGATTGTGCGGCGCGGAAAATTTAAGAAAATCGGACGACGGAAAATATATCGCCGCGAGCGCGGGAACGTTCGGCAGCTGGAAATCGCGCGGTCCCGCTTACGAACTTCCCATGGGCGCGCTTTACGGAAGAAAAATAAAAAATCTCTTCGCGGCGGGAAGGTGCGTATCCGTGGAGGACGACGACATGTGGGATATCGCGCGGGTGATTCCGGTATGCGCCGTAACGGGGGAAGCTGCGGGCGTTTTGGCGGCTTTATACAGCGATACGGGGGAAATCGAGCCCGAAAAAGTACAGAGTACGCTTGTTTCGCGTGGTGTAAAATTGCATATCGAAGATTGCCGCAAAGAGAAAAACGCATAAATAAAGCACGGAGAAAACGCCTGCTTTTCAAAGCGTTTTAACGGAAACGATAAAATCAAAAAATAAGATTTCAAAAAAATGCAATAAGTTTTTAACTATTTTAATACATGGCGTCATGATATAATCAATCGCGAAAAATGTAATTCCGTAGACGGCGGCGTTTTCCGCGGGCGGAATACGGTATTTTTCTGATATAAGGAGAAAATCGTGACAAGAAAACTGAAAAATACGTTAATAATCGTACTGACGCTTATGATGACGCTCTGCGGGAGCTTTGCGTTCTCGAACCTTTTGACGCGCGCGGAACTTGTTTCGCCGGAAAAAGAGGGCGCCGAGACGCTTGTTTCGATTTATAAAAACGGTTTGCAATCCGGGAGGGAACTGGTGTGGGGCACCGCCACGACGGATCCGGAATACGTAAATTCATCCGATACGCAGAACGGGGGAAAGACGCTTGCGGTGGATTGCACGCAGACGGCAAACACAGAGTTTTATATCGACCTCGGAAAGGATTACGATATTTACACGGGCGCGGGATTTTCCGACAAAACACCCGAAAATTTCTATAAAAAAAGCGCGGTGGAATTCTGGATAAAGCTCAACGATACCCCTGCAAGTTTCTTTAATATTTATCTGTTCCAGTCGCGCGGGGAGGAATATGCTTCCGCGCCTGCGAATCAGCGGTACATCAGAAGCAACGTGCAGCTGAAATCGTACGTCGACGCTACGATTACAGGCGAATGGCAGTACGTGCAGGTGCCGTTTACGGCGTTTTCTTCCAACGGCGAATACGTCAACGAAAACAACGTGAAAGTGAAAGATACGCCCGTGAATCTTGCCAAAGTGTGCGCGATCGGCTTTGCGCATATGATGACCGACGCGGATACGAAAATCACGCCGACCATTCAATACGACGATCTGAAATTCGTATACGGCAATATGGACGACGAAAATCTCGGCGTTACCGTTATTCCCGCGAAGGATTACGAACAGCGGAAAGAAGAGGCTGTATTTACAACGATCGATATCAGAAATCTTGCTACCACGGGCTATTACGGCGGCAGCGGTATCGGCTGGACGGGACAGGGCGCGGACAACGAGCTTACGGGATTCAATCTTGTGGGCGAACAGGAATTTTTCGGCGTGCCGTTCGATATGATCGTGCAGGAAGATAACAACAATAAATCCGTCATCGGTCTGCGCAGCAGCAAGGTGACTTCCAGCAAGCAATTCGTGGAAAACGTAACGATTCCGATCGGGCTTACCGTGGACGGATTGTATATCGTGCACAACGCTTCGTGGGCGAACAACACGAAAAACGTGGCGCGGTACACCTGGTGTTACGAGGACGGCACGAGCGAAGCGGTGGATATCGTAAACGGCAAACAGATTTACGAATGGTGGGGCAGCGAAGAATCCGCCGTAAACCCCATTATCTGGAAAGGAAACAATCCCGAAGCTTCGGGGTACGGGCTCGGCATCAGCGTGAATATGTTTGCGTTCGTGAATCCTCAGCCAGCCAAAAAAGTAAAAGAACTGAAATGCGAAATCGTTTCGGAGGAAGCGGCTTGTATGATTATCGCCCTTACGGCGGCGGATTTCGGCGGCGCGGGAATGTTTATGGCGGAACGCGAAAACGTCTATTCGCCCGATACAAGCGACTGGTATGCTTACGAACTTGCGGACCTCGAAGCGATGATCGGCTCGCCGCTTGACGTTTCGTATCTTCTCGATAACGCCGATCACGGCAAAGTGCAGACGAAAGGCGACGAATTTGTGTTTGCGGACGGAACAAAGGCGAATTTCTGGGGCGTGAATATAAACGCGTATTCCCTGTTCCAGACGCACGATAAAACGGATATTCTCGTAAACGCGATTGCTGCGGGCGGTTATAATCTGATCCGTATTCTCGACTGGGATTCTTCCTATTATTATCCGAATATTTTCGGCTATAACGGCAACGGAAAAGACGTAGCCGCGGAGCAGCTGGATCAATTCAATTATTTCTGGGCGGCATGTAAAAAGAAAGGCATTTATCTTGATTTTGTGATGCTGGGCGGCAGATACGCCACGAAAGACGTTACCGACGATAAACTTTCCGATTCGGAAGTCGCGGATATTTCGCAGGGATTCAAAATGGAAGTGTACATCGACGAACGCCTGCAGCAATCCACGAAAGAACTGGTGCGGGACGTGCTCGGTTCGGTGAATCCTTACACGGGTACGAAACTGGCGGAAGATCGCACGCTGGCGATGCTGGAAATCACCAACGAATCCAATCTGATGACGATGTACGACGACAGCGCGAACTATCAGTTCAAATCGGAAACGTACAAACAGATGGCACAGCAAAAATACGCCACGTTTCTTAAAAAGAAGTACAATCCGGGCGGCACGCTGAGCGTGAAAGAAACGGAAAACGCCATCAAGGCGGCGTGGAAAGAGGACGGAAAGACGGGGTTTGACAGCCGTAACGAAAGCCTTGAGGACGCCACCGTGCAGATCAACGGAGACTTCCTTACCGATAAATATTCCGCGCAACGCTGTGCGGACGGTTTCGAATTTTTCTATACCCTGATGGAAAGTTTCTATTCCGATATGAACGACTGGGCGAAAGAAAGCGTTCCGGCGGGCGGACTCGGCGTGGAATGTCCGATAGCGGGCGGCACGAACTTCGCGGGGGACGATCGCTCCGACCTTTTCCTCAACGCGCACTACGATTACGTGGCGCGCCACACCTATCAGTCTCACCCTACCACGGGCACGGAATATCAGGTGGGCACGTCCGTTCCGAACGGGGGCAGCACGCTGGGAGATATCGGCGGAAATACGTTTGCAAACGCCTCTTTCAGAAAGGTGATGGGGCTTCCGTATATCGTTACGGAATCGTTGATCGCCGAGCCGAACATTCACAGCATGGAATTCAATCTGATTGCCGCCGCGATTTATTCGTATCAGGGCTGGAGCCTTACGGCGTTCACGTACATGAATAAAGCGTTGGATAAACGCACGAATCAGATTTCGAATTCGTTTATCATTATGGACCATCCCGGAAGATTTTCCACAATCGCTTCCGCTTCGCTGTTGTATCGGCGGGCGGAAATCACCAAAGCGGAAGTGGGCTATTACCGCGTGATTACCGTAGACGACGCCATGGATTACAGAAATCAGATCATGGGCTTGCCCGACGGCACCTATGTGGTGGGAAAAACAGGCGTATATTTTGCGGATAAGGACGGGAATCTGCTGTTCCAGAGCGGCGATTTCGATATTTCCGAAGCGGAAAGCGATATCGAAATTCTTGAAAAAATTCTGCATCTGCAGCTGATCAGCGAGGGCGGTGAAATGATCTGGAATCGGGAGGAGCAGACGTTCTTTCTGAACACCGCGTCGACGCAGGGCGCCGTGGGATACATCGGCGGAAAAAATATCCGCCTGAACGACGTGGAGCTCAGCATCGAAACGGGCTATGCGCAGGTTACGGTGAGCGCGCTCGGCAAAGCGGAAAACGGCGAAAATCCCACCGTGGCTTCCGCCGAAAGACTTCTTGTTACCGCCGTGGGGCAATCGAGAAACACGGGCGCCGAAATTTCTTCCGACGGCACCACGATTACCTCGCTCGGTACGGCGCCGATTCTGGTGCAGCCGATTCTCGGCAGAATTATTTTAAAATCGTTCGACGATTTCGAAGTGTATATTCTGAACAGTTCCGGCGTTCGGGTAACGGACAGAAGCGCCACGGCGGAAAAGAATTCCGACGGCTACACGGTGATTACTCTGAAAAAAGGCGATAACACCACCTATTACGAAATCGTGAGAACGCGCGTTTCGGAAAGAAAGCCTGCGTACGGCAGTTACCGCGATATCGGCGGCGAATACGCGAACGCGATAGAAGCCATAAAAAATTACATGCCGGGAAAAACCGAAACGCTGTTCCTTACGGAAGAGACGACGGAAAAGGGCGATTTCATCGGCGCGGTGGTGAACGCTTCGCATCTTACGGGCGGCAACAGGGCGTATGCGGACGCGAATTCGTCGCACTGGGCGTACGAGCAATTCAAAACGGCGCGCGAATACGGGCTGGTGGACGGCTTGCAGATTAAAGCATACGAAAAACTTACGTATAAAGCGGCGTATTTCGCGTTGTACAACGCCGTGAAAGGCATGGGCGTTACGATGAACGAGGACCTTTCCGTGCTTGATGACGCGGATTTGAAGAACTGGAACGACGGCGACAAAGCGATGCTTGCCGCGCTGGTATCCGTGAAGATTATAAGCGCGGAGGATCTCGGCAAAATCAAGCCGACCGATACGCTGACAAGAGGCGAATCCGCCGTGTATATTTTCAGACTTACCGAGGCGAAGGACGCGGAAGATCCGATTGTGCCGCAGCCCGACGAGAAAGAAAAGAAGAACGGCGCGGCGATCGGCATAACGATAGCGGCGGTATGCGTCGCGGCGGCGCTGGGCGCAGGGGCTTTTGTAATCATCCGCAAGAAAAAACGCGGATAAAATATATATCATATTTTCAAGGAGGAAATTATGAAAAAGAAAAAGAGAAACATTTTGTTGGCGGTGTGTTCCACGGTGATGGCGGTATCCGTTGCCGTACCCGCCTGCATGGCGATTGTCTCTTTCGCCGAGGACGGACAGACGGCGGAATCGACGGAAGAAAAGACGATTACCGTTGATATCTTCAACGGCGATACAAGCGCGGTTACGCTGGATAAGGCAACGGCGGAAAAGGACGGAGATATAAACGTAATCTCCGTTTCCAACGCGTGGTCCGGGGCGATTTTGCTTGCCGAGCCGATAGACCTTTCCAAGGCGCAGAACGGGCAACTTTGTTTTGAATATAAGACGACGGGTTCCGCTTCGTGGGGAAAGGTGAACGCCGTTACTTTTGCAAACTGGTGGAACGAACCGATTTCTCTGAACGGCGACGGAGATTCTATCGGCGTTTCGGAAACGTACGTTATAAA
Organism: Christensenella sp. UBA7597; assembly: GCA_002474405.1. Lineage (GTDB taxonomy): Bacteria > Bacillota > Clostridia > Christensenellales > Borkfalkiaceae > Scatosoma. The sequence goes on from DLQW01000069.1 coordinate 21,816, forward strand.
AAAATACGATTTATCTACTCTGACGGCGGCGCAGCTTGCGAAATTCAAGGGAATGTCGATAGGGACGAGCGCGTCGTTTCTGATTAAGCGCGTATGGGTGGAATATCCTAATTCCGATTATGCGGAAACGATTACGGGTTACGATATCTTTACGGACGTTACGGCTGTGGGCGAACCCGCGCAGAACGCGGCGAAAACCGCCTGGACGGCTACGTATACGGCGCCTGTTTCCGGAAAAGCGGTTTCCGACGGCACGGCGCTTTCGTTCGGGAAGCTGGACGACGACGCATATTATGTTTCCGGCACGAACGCGGGAACGGCTACCCGCGTTACGATAGGCATGACGGATATCACGCCCGCGCTTCTTTTCGGCGGTACGTTGCGGTTCAGAGCGAAATTCGATTTTGCGGGCACGGACGACACGTGGGCGAATTTAAGATTATATTACGAGTGCGGACAGTGGGGCGAAGCGGCGTACGTGGAACTTCCGCTTTCCGGCTATACCGCGGGCGAATGGAAAGATTATTCCGTGGCGATTGCGGATACCAACGTAAACGTGGCGGAGAAAACTTCGTTCGGAAACGCCGCGCCCGCGACGTGGTTCGATTATTCCAAATTCGTGGGAATCGGCATGAACGTCGGTTCGACGGGCACGGGAGATAACGTCGCGTCGTTTGCAAACGTAAAAATTACGGGCGTTTCCGCGAAGAAAGTTACGGGCATCGAAACGAGCGGCGCAAAGACGGATTATCAGGCGGGAGAATCGTTTGATGCGAGCGGTATGACGGTGAAAGCCGTGTTTGACGACGGAAGCAAGGTGGAAGTGAAGAATTATACGTTCTCTTCCGACGCGCTTGTTCCCGGAACGGACAAAGTAACGATTTCCTGGACATATAACGGAGAGACGTACACCGCCGACGTAAACGTGAACGTCGTTTCGCAGTACACCGCGCTGAAAGTAACCGCGCAGCCGAAAAAGACGGCGTATAAAGCGGGCGAAAAGTTCGAAAAAGACGGAATGGTGGTGAAAGCCGTTCTGCAGGATAACAGCGAAGAGGAAATTACGGATTATACCGTATACACGGGTATGCTTACGGGCGGCACCACCTCCCTTGAAATTACCTATAACGGCTTGAAAACTTCTGTGTCGATTACCGTAGCCGAATTCGAAAACACGCTTTCCCTTACGGATAAGGTATTCGCGGCGGACGGCGCGCCGAATTACGGCTGGACGGCGCAGGTGGCTTCTTCCGCTTTGACTTCGCAGGCGAAGTACGACGCGGCGACGGAAGAGGAACAGAAAAAGCTCATCGTTACGCAGCGGGACGAAACGTACGGCTATTACATCACCGCGACGTTCAATTCGAACAATTACGCTACGAGAATTTTTGAATACGGCGTGGCGGATTACAGCCTCGGAACGGTGTACGACGAAGTGGATTATAACGGCATGGTTTCCGTTACGTACAGAACGTCGTCGGCGCTGAACAAGGCGGTGAATTTCGGGCTTGCAAACTTCAAGGACTGGAACCTCGGCTATCATTGCGTGGATATTTCTTCTCTGATTATTGCGGACGGCGAATGGCATACCCTGTATTTCGATATCGGGCTTATTAACGGCGAAGTGGACGGCATGCTGTGGGGCGGCTTCACGGGCGACGTGAATCTGAACACGATTGTCGGCTTTGCGATTCAGTCGCAGGCAGACGGAACGCTGGATATTGCGGACGTATCGGTGAACTGGAACGGACCGCGGGACGCGGCGAAAACGGTGGATACCACCGCTCCCGAATTCACCTATTCGGGCGAAATGGCGATTACGGCGAAGGCGGGCGACGCCGCTCCCGATTTCGGAAACGAAAAGGCAACCGATAAGAACGACGGCGACGTGGCGATTATCGCGGAATGGTCTGAAGGGGCGGTAACGAACGGAAAACTGAACGCAGGCAAGCATACCGTGAAACTGTATGCGAAAGACGCCGCGGGCAATATCAGCGAGGTGTACACCGTTACCGTAACCGTGGAAAA
>DLQW01000069.1:23870-40474 GCA_002474405.1 Christensenella sp. UBA7597
GAAACGCCCGACCCCGTAGACCCCGTTGATCCCGTGGACCCGGAACCCAAACCCGATCAGCCGGACGAAGATAACGGCAAAAAGAAAGGCTGCTCCGGCGCGGTGAGCGTATCTTCCGCGGTGTGCGTGATTCTTGCGCTGGCGGGCGCAGGCGTTGCGGCAGGCAAAAAGAAGAAAGAAGATTAAACCGTCTTTCCCATGATAAAAAAGCCTTGCGGAAAAATTCCGCGAGGCTTTTTGCATATCGTATTTCCGGTGCGTGAACCGCAGGAAAAGTAAAGAGCGAGGCTCAGTCGATTTGAATAAATTCGATCAGAAACGTTCTGAAATCGGCGTCGGAACAAACGTCTTGCGAAAGGCGGTAGTTTTCATACGGAATTCCGTAGAGGAGCGTAGCGCCGCCCGCCGTGAATTCGTTGTTGACGGATAAATCTTTATTATACACGACCGCTTTGTATTTCGCGGTTGCGTTCAGACCTTTGAAGGCGATTCTGCGATTCGATACGCCGTTTTCGCGGCGGGGCATGATTACGCTTGCAAGGGCTCTGTCTTTCCGCGCGGACACCGTTTCGAAACCGCATACGCCGCGGAGGTTGCCGAGGCGGTAAAAATCGCCGAACTGAATCATCTCGCGCCGTTTTTTATAGAAGTCGGAAAAACGCGCCGTAGCCTTGATTTCCCGTGCGGTGAACGAAGAACAATCCAGTTCGTAGCCGAAATTGAACAGACACGCCACGTTGAATCGGTTTTCCGGAGAGAAAGATCTTTTCGTGAACCGATTCGGCGAGGCGGAGAGATGCGCCGTCATGCACGATTGCGGATAGCATAACGAAGTGTTCGTCTGAATTTCGGTGCGTACGAGGGCGTCGGTGTTGTCGCTCGTCCAGATTTGCGGAAAATAGCACAGGATGCCGAGATCGAAGCGCGCTCCGCCGGCGGCGCAGCCTTCGAAAAGGATTTCTGGGTGCTTTTCCGTGAGTGTTTTCATGACGTCGTACAGAGCGATGACGTATCGGTGGAAATATTCGCCGATGAACACGCTTTTTGAAAAACAATCGCTCATCACTCTGTTGAAATCCCATTTGATACAGGCGGGTTTTGTGAGGCGAATCACGTTTTCTACGCTGTTTTCCACGTATTTTTTCACGTCGGCGTTCGTAAGATCCAGCATCATCTGATTTCTGTGCAGAAACGTTTTTTTCTTCGGAATCGCCATGGCGTATTCGGGGTGCGTGCGGAAAAGTTCGCTGCGCGGGGAAATCATTTCCGGCTCCATCCATATGCCGAATTCCATGCCGAGCGCGCGTATATCGTCGGCAAGGCGGGCGATGCCGCCCGTTTTTGCCTCGTTGTCGGACCAGTCGCCGAGAGAAGAAGAATCGTCGTTTCTTGCGCCGAACCATCCGTCGTCGAGAACAAAGAGTTCCGCGCCCGCTTTTTTGCCGTTTTTCGCGATGGCGAGAATTTTTTCTTTGGTGAAATCGAATTCCGTGCCTTCCCAGTTGTTGATAACGATCGGGCGTTTTTTGCGCTGCCAGCGTTTCGGAATAATATGCTTGCCGATAAAGGAATGAAGGTTCAGCGAGAGTTCGTCCTCATTTTCCGCAAAAATCATCACCGCTTCCGGGGCGTAAAAGGTTTCGCCCGGAGGCAGGCGGTATTCGAAGGCAAAATCGTTGATTCCCGAAACGATTCTCGTCCGTCGGAAAGAATCCGTTTCGTAAGAAGTTTTGTGATTTCCCGAATAGACGAGGTTGAACGCGTATATGCCGCGGTCGTTTTTGATAAAAGTAAACGGGTTGTGCTGCGCGGAAGAGGCGCCCGCCAGCGATTGATTGACGAATACGCCCGAACTTAAAGGCGTATCGTGCCGGGTTCTTTCGCCCGCCCAGCAGCCGTCGAACGTGCTCGCCGTGAAATCCGTTTCGCTCAGATCCAGTTGAAGGGAAGCGAATTTTTTTAAAGTTACGGTGTTTTCTCCGAGGTTTTTCAAGGAAGAACGCACGGTAATCGAATTGTTGCCGCGGTAGGCGGAATAGGCGATGGTAAGAAGCAGATTTTCCGTTTCGTCCGCGAATTCGAACGTAATTGTTTTTTCCGCGCCGAACGACGAGGGCAGCGAGGGAATATTCTTTTTCCCTTTCGATACGACCGCGCTTTTAAACACGAATTCGTTCGTAAAAGAATTGTCCGCGTTGAAAATCAGGAGCGATTTGTCGCGATGATCGTCGTCGCCGAAGCAGGAAAAAAGTTTGTTCCTTAAATCCGTACCGATATTGTCTTCTTTCGTATATAATAGCGGAGACGTTTCGCCGATGTTTTTTCCGTAATACAGATAAACCACGCTTTGCCCGTCCTGCAGAAACACGAGGGAAGTATCGGGCGTGTCCAGTCGGTAGATTTTTCCGTTCATCGATAAATTACCTCTGCTTGAACGGTCGCGCCGTTTTCCGCCGCGGGAAGCACGCCGTTGACGCACTTCTTTCCGTTTACGTAAACTCCGGGTTCCGCGTCGCTCTTCCGTATGGCGTGAATTTCGTATTTCACGCCGCGATAACGGCGGGTGAGGAAAAATTCGCCGAGCGATTGCGGCATGCACGGCGTTACGGAAAGTCCGTCGAGGGTGGGCTTTATGCCCAGAATATACTGCGACGCGTTGACGAATGTCCAGGCGGCGGTGCCCGTAAGCCAGCTGTTTTTCGCCGAGCCGAAATCGGGCGCGTCTTTTCCCGCAATCATCTGACTGAAAACGTAAGGTTCGGTTTTATGTATTTCGCTGATTTCTTCAAGATAGGCGGGGCATATTTTACGATAAATTTCAAAAGCGCGTTCTCCGTTTCCCGTTACGGCTTCCGCGCAGCTGATCCAAGGGTTGTTGTGGCAGAAAATGCCCGCGTTTTCTTTGTAGCCGCAAGGGTAGGAAGATACTTCGCCGAGGTTTACGTGATATTCTTTGTAGGCGGGTTGCAAAAGCACGATGCCGTATTTTGTATCGAGATGTTTTTTTACGCTGTCGAGCGCGGCTCGCGCTTTGCCGTCGTTCACGCCGATCCCCGCCATCACGCACATGCCCTGCGGTTCGATGAAGATTTTCCCGTCGTCGCATACGCGGCTTCCTACGGGGTTACCGAACGCGTCGTAGGCGCGCACGAACCATTCGCCGTCCCAGCCCGCCGTTTCCGCCGCAATCGTCATTTTCCGCACTTCTTCGCGTATGCGTTCCGCTTCCGCGGCGTCGTTTGTTTTCTCGCAAAGTTTCGCGTATTCTTCGCCGTATTTAACGAACATGCCCGCGATGAACACGCTTTCCGCTTTGCCGCTTTCGAAATTCGAGCAGGTCTGGAAGCTTTCGCCCGGAGTTTCGGAAAAACAGTTGAGGTTCAGACAGTCGTTCCAGTCGGCTCTGCCGATCAGCGGCAGCCCGTGAGGACCTTTGTGCGTAATCGTGAAATTCACCGAACGTTTCAGATGTTCGAGGAGGGAAGCCCGATCGTTTTCGTTGTTGTTGAAAGGGACGCTTTCGCTTAAAATCGAAAAGTCGCCCGTTTCCGCAACGTAGGCATAGGTGCAGGCAATCAACCAGAGCGGATCGTCGTTGAAGCCGCCGCCCACGTCGGCGTTGCCGCGTTTGGTAAGCGGCTGATACTGGTGCCAGGTGGTGCCGTCGGGAAGTTGAATCGACGCGATATCGATAATGCGTTCGCGCGCCTTTTCGGGCAGTATGTGCACGAAGCCGAGAAGATCCTGACAGGAATCGCGGAAGCCCATTCCCCGCCCGATACCGCTTTCGTAATAACTCGCGCTGCGGCTCATGCGGTAAGTTATCAGACATTGATACTGGTTCCAGATATTCACGGTTCTGTCGAATTTTTCGTCCGCCGTTTTTACGGAGAACTTGTCCAGCAGCGTATTCCAGTGCGTTTTCAGTTCGTTGAAGGCATCGTAAACGGCTTGTTCCGTTTTGTATTTTCCGATGAGCGCGACGGCTTTCTTTTTATTGACGACGCCCGGCGCTTCCCATTTATCGTTTTTCTCGTTTTCCGCATAGCCGAGAAGATATACGAGGGAGATTTCCTGCCCCGGCGCAAGCGTTACGTCTTTTCTCAGAAACGCCACGGGCGCCCAGCCGCTTGCTTTTTCGTTGAACGACGTGGCGAGGCGTACCGCATCGGGGCAATCGAAACCGTTGAATTTGCCGAGGAAGGTATCTCTGTCGGTATCGTAGCCGTCGGGCGCGGCGTTCAGGGAGAAAAACGCGTAGTGATTGCGCCGTTCGCGGTATTCCGTTTTATGATACACCGCGCCGTAATCGCCGCATTGCGTGATTTCCACTTCGCCCGTGTTGTAATTGCGCTGGAAATTCGTCGTATCGTCCTGTGCGTTCCACAGGCAGAATTCCACGCCGCCGTACACGGAGAGCGTTTTTTCTTCCGCAGAATTATTTTTAATCTTTAAAAGATCGATTTCGCAGTTGTCTTTTTGCGGCACGAAACATAAAAGTTCGGCGGAAACGTCGTTTTTCCTGCTTTCGAATACGGTGTAATTGAGTCCGTGGCGGCAGCGATAAAAATCGAGCGGCGTTTTGCACGGAAGAAAAGCGGGAGAAAACGCCGTTTTTCCGTCGGTGATGTAGAAATATCTGCCGCCGTTATCCGTGGCGGGCGAATTGTAGCGATAGCGGGTGAGCCGTCTTAATTTTGCGTCGCGGTAGAAAGAATAGCCGCCCGCCGTATTTGAAATAATGGAAAAAAAGTCGTCGTTGCCGAGATAGTTGATCCAGGGCAGCGGGGTGTACGGCGTATCGATTACGTATTCTTTGCGTTCGTCGTCGAAATATCCGAATTTCATTTTCTAAAAACTCCTTGTTTGTTTTCGTTCGGCAAGATTATAGCGCATTCGCCCGCGCGTGTAAATGCCAAAAACTTTTAAAACGAAGAAATCTAAAAAAAATCATAAGAAAACGTATTGCTTTTATCGCCGCTTTGCTTTAAAATGACGAAAAAAGTACAGGAAAAAGGGAACTACAGATTTATGAAACAAGATTTTCTCTGGGGCGCGGCGTCCGCCGCATATCAGGTGGAAGGCGCATGGAACGAGGACGGAAAAACGCCCAGCATCTGGGACGAATTCACGCACGACAAACGGGCGTACAGGCAGCAGACGGGCGATACGGCGTGCGACCATTATCACCGCTTTGCGGAGGACGTGGCGCTGATGAAAGAGCTCGGTTTGCAATCGTACAGATTTTCCGTATCGTGGGCGAGAATCATGCCGAGCGAGGGAGCGATAAACGAAAAAGGGGTTGATTTTTATCGTCGTCTGATCGATCTTCTGCTGGCAAGCGGCATCAGACCTATGCTGACGTTGTATCACTGGGATATGCCGGTGTGGGTATATCGGAAAGGCGGTTTTTTAAACCGAGACGTCGTAAAATATTTTTCTTCTTACGCCGCGACGATTGCGGAAAGATTCGGCGACAGGGTGAAAGATTTTATCACGATCAACGAGCCGCAATGCGTCTTGCACGGCGGGTTGTATTCCGACGCGCTTGCCCCCGGAATCAAGGTAACGCTGAAAGAATTGCTGCTTGCGGGGCACAATTTGCTTTTGTGCCACGGGGCGGCGGTTACGGAACTGAGGAAGCGCGTGCCGGGGGCGAAAATCGGCATTGCCTCCTGCGGCTGGGTAACCTGCCCCGCGGACGATACGAAGGAGAGCGAAGAAGCCGCGTACCGTGATTTTTTCAAGGTGTGGAAAGAACAGCCGATGAATTGCATGTCCGTGCTTGCCGACCCCGTATATCTCGGAGATTACCCGGAAAAATATTACGAGTATTTCGGAGACGACCTGCCCGAAATTACAAAAGACGATCTGCAATCGATTTCGCAGCCGCTCGATTTTATCGGGCAGAATATGTATTCCGGATTTTATATGGATAAAAACGGCAACGTCGCGCCGTTCGGGGACGGTTCGCCGCAAAATTCGATGGGGTGGGACGATATTCCCGAATCGTTGTATTACGGCTTGAAATTTCTGTATAAAAGATATAATAAGCCGATTATCGTTACGGAAAACGGCACGGCGCAGAACGACAGAATCTGCCTCGACGGAAAAGTGCACGACGCTTGTCGCATCGACCACACGGCGCGGTATCTTCTTCAGATAAAAAAAGCCGTAGACGAGGGGATTCCCGTGCACGGCTATTATCACTGGTCTTTTACGGATAATTTCGAATGGAAATGCGGCTACGCAAAGCGTTTCGGACTGGTGTTCGTCGATTATAAAACGCAGCAAAGAATCAGAAAAGATTCTTACTTTTTCTATAAAAAAGTGATAGAAACAAACGGAAGCGTCTTGTCTTCGCCCGAAAAATTATTTTACATAAAGCAATCGTAAAGTTTGCCGATTTCGGCTTTCGCGTCGTAATACTTAATCAGTTCCGATACGGAAACCACCTGAAAACCTCTCGCTTTCAGATCGGGCAGCAATCGTTTCACCGCGCTCACCGTTTTATCGTAGCCCTGGTGCATCAGCACGATTCCGCCGTCCGAAAGATTGGAAGATACGGTGTTGTAGATATTGTTTTCAGTAACGGATTCCTGCCAGTCGGAAGCGTCCAGCGAAGCCGTCCAGTTGATGAAAACGGCGGGGTAGAGGGCTAAAACGCGCGCATCGGCGTGCCCGCCCGCAGGACGAACGAGATGTACGGCTTTGCCGTCGAACGCTTTCAGGACGTCGTCGGTTTTTAGCAGTTCTTCTTTTACTTTTTCGTCGGAAAGCGTCGTCAGGTCGGTGTGCGTGAACGTGTGATTTCCCAGTTCGAAATTCATGGATACCGCCCGCGCAAGAATTTGCGCGTTTTCGTCGGAGACGCGCGCGCCGATGGTGAACAGCGTGGCGTGGGCGATATAATCGGGATTCGTCGCGTTGAAAGAATCGAATACGTCGAGAAGAGCGTTCGTTTTTTCCGTCGGTCCGTCGTCGAAGGTGAACGCGATAAGGCGGCGGTTGTCCCCGATGTGCGAAATATCCGTTCCGGAGACGTCAAGACAGGGATTTTCCGCGGGAGCGGAGGGCGAAGAAGGATTCGAAGAAGGGGGCGTACCGCCGTTCGTCTGCCCGTCGTTCCCCGTATTGCCGGAACATGCCGCGGCAAAGAAAAGAGAGAAAGTTAAAATAAAACCGAGGGATATTTTTAAAAATTTTTTCATGGCAGCCTCTTTGGAAAGAGCGGAAAAGACCGCTCCCGGAATTTTTCTTAATCATAACATATATAAAAGAAGAAATCAATTTTTTCGGGACGAAAGAGAAGAAATCTAAAAAAAAAGATAAAAAAAATACTATCATATAATACGGCGATCATATACAATGATTCAAGAAAAATCGACGGAATCGCTTCGCCGAAAATCACGGGAGAATACAATGAGGACGACGGCAATACCGGCTGCGGCGGAAGAAACGGAAGAAATAAAAACGAAAATGCCCGTAAAGAGAAGTAAACTTAAAAAATATCTGAACGACAACAAATACGTGTACGCCATGATGCTGCCCGTAATCGTGTGGTTCGGCATTTTTTGCTACTGGCCCATCACCTGGATCAGAATGGCGTTCTACGATTACAGCCTTACCAACGGGTTCAAAGGCAGTACGTTCGTTCTGTTCAATAATTTTCTCGATTTTTTCGAGGGCGAATTTTTTCATCTGCTCGGCAATACGCTGGCAATCAATCTGCTCGCGCTCGTGTTTTTGTTTCCCGCGTCTATCATACTGGCGCTTGCGTTCAACGAAGTGCGGTGCAAGGCGTATAAAAAAACGCTGTCCATCATCAGTTATCTGCCGCATTTCTTATCTACGGCGGCGCTCGTCGGGTTTATTTCTTCGTTTCTCGACCCCGACAGCGGACTTGCGGGGCAAATCTGCAAGCTGCTGAATATCACGTACAGAAATTCGCTTCTGTACAAGGCGGAAGCGTTCCGCGGCATACAGGTGATTTCGGGTATCTGGCAGACGGTGGGGTGGAATTCGATTATTTACAGCGCCGCGCTCACTTCGATCGATCCGTGCCTGTACGAAGCAGCCGAAATCGACGGCGCGAACAAATGGCACGAGATTTTCAACATCACGCTGCCTTCCATATTGCCCACGATCGTCATCATGCTGATTATGCAGATCGGCGCGATTATGGGCAGCAATTTCGAAAAGATTTATCTGATGCAGAACAACGGCAATCTCGATAAATCGGAAGTGATTGCAACGTATGTGTACAAAATGGCGTTCAACGAATACAATTACGGACTTTCCACCGCCGTGGGGTTGTTTAATTCGCTGGTGGCTCTGGTGCTTGTTACCGTGGCGAACGTATTCAGTAAAAAATTCGCCGAGACGTCGCTCTGGTAAAGCGGAAGGGAGGAATGATTATGCAGACGAGAAAGATAAAGAGAAGCCCTGCGGAAAGAATCGGCTATGCGATTCTTTTAATCGTTCTTACGCTTCTGGCGATAACGATTATCTATCCGTTCGTCAATATGATTGCGATTTCCCTTTCGGAAACGTCGGCGGTGAGAAGCGGTTCCATCACGCTGCTGCCGCAGGTGTTCCGCGGCGGAAAGTATCGCGTGGGCGCCACGTGGGACGCGTATAAAATGGTGGCGGCGAACAGAGCGATTTACCTCGGATATTTCAATACCATAAAGGTGTGCGTCATCACCTGCGCGTTATCGTTGCTTTTAACAAGCTTCGCCGCGTATCCCATGGCGTTTTCGAATATCCGCTTCAAAAAACTGTATACGCAGTTTATCGTTATCACCATGTGGTTTTCCGCGGGCACCGTGCCGAATTATATGGTAATCCGCCAGCTGGGGCTGATCGATTCGCACTGGGCGTTAATTCTTTGCACGCTGCTCAGCGCGTACAATATCATCATCATGCGCGGATTTTTCTACGGGATTCCGAAATCTATCGTGGAAAGCGCAAAGATTGACGGCGCGAACGATTTCGTGATTTTATTCGGCATGATTCTTCCGAATTCCGGACCGATTCTTGCCACCATCGGCTTGTGGATCGTGGTGGGACAATGGAATCAGTATCAGAACCCGCTTCTGTATATCGAATCGGATAGCAAAAGGGTGTTGCAGCAGGTGCTTGCCTCCGTAATCGGTTCCGCGGGTTCGGCGGATTTCGATATCGGCGGAAGCAATCTCAGCATAGAGCAGGTGAGAAACGCCGCGCTGATGTTTACGATGCTGCCGATTATCGTAGCGTTCCCGTTCTTCCAGAAATTTCTGATTTCGGGCACGATGACGGGCGCGGTGAAAGAGTAACGACGGCGAAAATAAAAAAATCATGCGGAACAGACAAAAAATTCCGCGAACGGAGGAAAAGAAATGAAAAAAGCAAATACGATCAGATGTTTTGCGGCGGCGCTTTCCGCGCTTACGGCGCTCACGGCGTTTTCTGCTTGCCGTATCGACGTGGACGGCGGCAAAACGCAGCGCAGAGAACGAACGCCCCGCAGCGAATACGCGCAGGATTACAATTACGATTTCTATTCGCGGGATCAGCTGACGATTAAAATTCTCGCGCCGATCAACGAAACGAAATTCAGCAAAACCGAGAATCTGATTCCCGAAATCGAAAAGGCGACGAATACTAAGCTGGACGTGGAATTCGTATCGGAAGAGGCGTTTGCCGACCGGCTTGTTACGTCGCTCGGCAGAAAGGATACGCCCGAACTGTTTTGCCGCGTACCCAACAGGCAGGCGTTGATTAAGGACGGGGCGGCATATCCTTTGTACGATCTTCTGATGCAGTATGCGCCCGACTATATGGATACGGTGGAAAGTTACAACGACGATAACATGTTGCTGGAACTCACCGACGTGGAATCGTTTGAAATTTATTCCATGATGAACATCCGCGAGCCGGAATGTCAGCTTTCTTTCCTGATCCGGCAGGACTGGCTGGACGCGCTGCATCTTTCCGTTCCCGAAACGTGGGACGAATTCGTGGAAGTGCTCCGCGCGTTTAAAAACAACGACCCGAACGGCAACGGGAAGCAGGACGAAATTCCTTTCTCCGCGCAGGACATCACGAATTTAAGATATGCGTTCGGAATCGATACGAGATATTATTTTGCGATGGACGGTAACGAATATGTGCCCACCGTATATCATTCGCAGTATCTGAATTATCTGGAATCGTTGCAGGAACTGTTTGCGGAAGGCTTGCTTGACAACCGTTATTACGAACGCGGTTACAGCGGTTTGCAGAACATCATGGCGAACAATACGCTCGGCTGCACCGTATATTATTCGGAATATGCCAAACTTTCTACGGAAGATTTGCGCAAAAACGGCGTAACGAACGGCACCTGGGTGGGGATTCAGCCGATTAAAGGTCCTGACGGGGATTCCGGCGTGCAGAGCGCGGGCGGCTTCGAAAACAATTTTATGATTTCTTCCAAGGTAAGCGAAGAAAAGGCGCGCGAAATCGTGCGGTTCATGAACTGGTTTTATACGAAAGACGGCATCGATCTTATGAATTACGGCATCGACGGCGTGCACAACACGGCGAACGCCGACGGCACGCATACCGTCAAAAAAGAATATGCGAATTTCACCGCCGCGAGAAAAGCGGGCATGCTGTTTGAATCGTTCAACTATCGTTTTTCGAAAGACGCCTATCTGCAATATGTGTTCAACGGAAATTCCGTGGACGCGCTTGCCGAAACCGATAAACTTTTCTACGACGCGCTGGGGCTGGGGGATAAAGACGGCAACGGTAAATACAATTTCGTGAAAAACTGCTTCTGCTTATATACGAGCGAATGGACGAAGAATTCCACGACGCTGGAAAAGGAGATGAACTCCTTTGAAGAAAAGGCGATTACGGGCACGTATTACGGCAGCGGACTGAAGAGCGAACTGGAAAACCTGAAAACGAAATACAAAGCCGCTTACGACGAAGCGAAAGCAGCGTACGACGAACTGAAGGAGTAACGATAAAAATATGAGTGAAGGTTCCGCTTGCCGCCTGAAAAACGGAATATTGTATATAGACGGCAAAGCCGTTTTCGGGATAGGCAGCCACTATTATCCTTCGTATCATCCGAAGAAAGTGCCCGTTCCGGAAAGCGGCGATCGTTTCGGCGAAATGAAACGGGATTTCGCCGATATGCAAAAGGCGCACGTGAATATCGTGCGTACGGCAGCGATCGGAAAATTCGTGCGGGAAGGGGAGAGCGTAACCGCCTCTTTCCCGCTCGGCGAAGCCGTTGCGAAAGAACTGGAAAAGCGAAAAATCGCGCTTGCCGTGAGACTGAACGGGTATGATAACGGGCTCAACGAATATCCGGACGAAAAAATGCTGGACGAAAACGGCGAGCCGATAAAAAACGCCTGGTCGCAGTTTATCACGAACAGCGTCTGCCATAAAGGCGCGAAAGCGGATAATAAAACGGTTACGGAAACGGGAGCGGAATTTTTCGGAAGATTCGGAAACGTCGTCGGATTTCAGATTTTCAACGAGCCCGCCTTTCCGTGCCACGGCTTTTACGATTACAACGAGAGCACGGCGGAAGCGTACCGCGAAGAATGCGGAAAAAACGGCGTGAAAGAAAAGGATTGCGCGCCGCCGCGCCGCCGCCCCGTATATACGGAATCCCCCGAAAACTGGATACGCTGGCGGCTTTTCAACGCGGAAAAATTCAACGACTATCTGAATTTTCTCGCCGCCGCGGCGAAAAAGAAAAAGCCCTCTGCGGAAACGTTCACCTGTATGACGTGCTGCCCCGTGCAGATCGGCAGCAGCATGCGCGGCGCGGATTTTTTCCGCGTGGCGGAAAAAATGGATATCGTGGGCATTACGCTGTATCTCGATTGCAAGGGCGCGTTTTACTACGAACACGCGCGGGTGATGGATTATGCCGAAAGCGCCGCCGCTTCGTTTAAAAAACATTTCTGGCTGATTGAATACAACGCGCGTACGGATATGTCGCCGCGCGAATTCGAAACGGAAACGTATGCGGCGATCGGCAGCGGCGCGAAGGGAATTATGTACTACCAGTGGCGCGGGGATTACGTTTTCGACGATTCTCCGGAACCGGACGGGTTCGGTATGGTGTATAACGATCGCCGCCCTACGGAAAAATACGATTCCGCGATGAAAATGCACGATATGCTGTATCGCCTGAGCGGAAGAATCGTAAAAAAAGAACGCGTGCGGCAGGGAATCGGAATTTTGCACAGCGAATACGCCAACGCCTATTTCGATGCGGTTTGCAACGGGGATAACAAGGCGGCGTGGAGCGGCAAAGAGGACAATATCTTTTCCGTGATGGGCGTCTATCGCAAATTCAAACGGGAGTTTGTTTCTCTTATTGCGGTGCGTTCGCAGGAGCTGAACGCCTTGCCTTTTCCGATAGGCGCGCTGATCGTGCCCGAAGAGGAGGGGCTTTCCGAAGAGGACAAGGCGGCGATAAAGCTTTTTGAAGAAAACGGCGGGAAAACGTTTTATTACGATAAATATCTCGATTCGTTCAAGCCCGCGGATTTTAAAAAGCGCTGGTATGAGGCGTATGAGATTGCGGATACACACGGCAGAAAAATCGCGACGACGGACGATAAGAAAGTCGATCTGAAATTTCTGGAGGACGAAAACGAATATGCGATCGTTCCGATCGATTTCGCGGAGGAACCGAGGACGATTAAAGGGCTTGAAATACGATTGTGCGCCGGAACAAACGGAGAAAACTGTCTGTTTGTCTGCGGGGAGCGGGAAATAACGCTTCCCGTGGTATCGCAGGGAGAAGAAAAAAAGATTGTGATTCCGGAACTTTCAAACGGCGGCGTGATTTTTATCGGAAAGAGGTAAAATATGGCAAAATACGTAACATTCAGTTTCGACGACGGCATAGAACAGGACAAGAGATTCGTGGAAGCCCTGAACAAATACGGATTCAAGGCAACGTTCAATATCAATACGGGGATTCAGACGCATGCGAACTTCTGGGTGAACGAAGGCGTGGAAATTCACCGCATGAACATCAAAGGGCTGGATAAGCTGTATCAGGGGCACGAAGTGGCGGTGCACAGTCTTACGCATCCCTTTCTGGAAAAGCTGGACGACGAAACGATTTACAACGAATTGTATTACGATAAGAAAAACATCGAAGAATGGTTCGGCACCGAAGCGGTGGGAATGGCATACCCGTACGGCACGTACGACGACAGAGTGATAAAAATCGCCCGCAGCCTCGGCATACGATATGCCCGTACGGCGGGAACCAGCATGAAATTTTCCGTTCCTGCGGATCTGATGAAGTATACGGGAACGTGCCATTTTTCAAACCCGGAAATATTCCGCCTGATCGATTCGTTCGAAGCGCTGCCCGAATCGGAAGAATGGCAGGTGCTGTATATCTGGGGGCATACCTACGAATTCGACGTGCTGAAAAAATGGGGATTGCTTGACGAATTGTTAGAGCGGCTGAAAACGGTGAAAGCGCGTTTCGTTACGAACAGGGAAGCGTTCGGACTGTAAAAAAATCCCCTTCGCGCCCGACGGGGCGAAGGGGATAAAATTATATGCGTTACTTTTTATAAAATTTGTTCATGCTTCTTCTGTAATCGTTCGGCGTGATTTTCACTTCGCGTTTGAAAATCGCGTTGAAATACGATTGCGAGCTGAACCCGCAGTTAATCACGATGTCCGTAATCGTGGCGTCGCTTTCGAGAAGCATTTTTTTCGCGGCGTTTATTTTCTGATTGATGATGTACTGATGCGGCGTTACGCCCGTCAGCTGCGTAAACAATTTGTGGAAATAATTCGGGCTGAGAAACACGTGATTGGCTACGTCTTTCAGTTGAATATTCTTGTTGTAGTTTTTGATGATGAATCGTTTCGCCTGCGTGATGGCTTTGGAAACGTTCATATTCACGAATTTCTGTTTCTCGTAGAAATCGCGGTTTTCCGCAAGACGGAAGATGATTTCGTTTACATGGCTGATGATGCGCAGCGTCGCATAAGCGTCTTTTTCGGCGTTGGACGGGTATTTTAAAAGCGAGAAAAAGCGGTCGAGAAAAACTTTCGCGTTGAACGCCTGCATCTGCGGCGGCAGAGAATCGAGGATTTCTTTAATCGTTCCGTCTTCCGCGCCGAGGTAGAGATAATAGCATTTGAAAGGTCCCGCGGAATATCTTACGTCTCCGGGTTTGGCGATAATGATGGAATACTGTTCGATATCGTATTTCGTTTCGTTGATATACGTTGCGCACGATTTGGAAAGGTACAGTTCGATTTCATAACTTTTGCATACTCTCGGCGGAGTATTCGCTTTTTTCTTGTGAATCCAGTCCGACTGAACGGAATCGAAATAACCTGTGTCGATATAATTGAAGCGGGAGATAAGTTCCATGGGTGCTCTCCGAAAGGGAATAATAATATTTCGATATTTTACTACCGGATATAGTATAACATGTTTTTTGCTTGGAATCAACAAAAACAGCGGCAATTTCATTGCATAATCGGTGATTTTTTATGAAAATAACTTTTCTTGGACAAAACGGATTTCTTATCGAAAGTAAGAAATCGACAATTATCATAGATCCGTATCTTTCCGATTCCGTGGAGAAAACCGAGCCGAAAAACAGGCGCAGGCAGCCGATCGACGAAAGGTTTTTTAAGATAAAACCGGACATCGTGCTGATTACGCACGCGCATGCCGACCATTACGACGAAGAAACGCTGGATAGGTTTCTGAAGGGGAACGACGGTTGCGTTCTGTTTGCGCCGCCGTCCGTGTTTTTATCGGCAAAAAAGAGATATCCCTGCTGCGACTGCGTATTTTTCCGCCCCGGTACAAGTTATACGAAAGGGGATATCCTGCTTCGTGCCGTGGCGGCGGAACATTCCGATCCGGAAGCCGTCGGCGCGATACTTTCGTGCGAAGGGAAAAATCTGTATATCACGGGGGATACGCTGTATTCCGAACGGGTGTTCGACAGCCTGCCCGCAGAAAAAATCGACGCACTGTTTCTGCCGATTAACGGCAAGGGGAACAATATGAACGCGACGGACGCGGCGCGCTTTGCCCGCAGAATCGGCGCGGAAAACGTGGTGCCCGTGCATTTCGGCTTGTTCGACGAGCTGACGGGGGATGAATTGCAATGCGATAATAAAATAATACCGGAAATTTACAAGGAGATTGTGCTGAAATGAAAATTACCGACGTAAAGACGTTTGTGGTGGATTGCTTCCGTACCAACTGGGTGTTCGTGAAAGTGTATACGGACGAGGGAATCTCCGGCGTGGGCGAAGGCACGCTGGAATATAAGGAACATGCGCTTGCGGGCGCGGTGGAACATCTGAAAAATTACCTTCTGGGGAAAGATCCGCGCAATATCGAAAGGCTGTATCACGATATCTACCGCGACGCTTACTGGCGCGGCGGGGCGGTGCTGATGAGCGCGCTTTCCGCCGTGGAATGCGCTCTATGGGATATTCTCGGAAAGTCGCTCGGCGTACCCGTGTACGCGCTTCTCGGCGGCAAGGCAAACGAAGATTGCCGCATTTACGTCAACGGATGGTTTGCGGGGGCGAAAACGCCGCAGGAATTCGCCGAAAAGGCGAAGATTGCCGTAAAGAAGGGCGTTACGGCAATGAAATGGGATCCGTTCGGGAAGAGTTATCTGCAAATTTCCAACGCCGATCTTACCGATGCGCTGGAATGTGTGGCGGCGGTGCGCGAGGCGGTGGGCGATAAAATCGATTTGCTGATAGAAGGGCACGGCAGATTCGATGTGCCTACGGGGATAAAAATCGCAAAAGCGCTGGAAGAATTCAAGCCGATGTGGTTTGAAGAACCGGTTCCGCCGAATAACCTCGAAGCGTTGAAAGCGGTGCGGGATAAATCTCCCGTGGCGATTTCCGCGGGTGAGAGGTTGTATACGCGGTTCGATTACAACGAACTTTTCAGAACTCGTGCCTGCGATTACATACAGCCCGATATATCGCATGCCGGCGGGATTATGGAACTGAAAAAGATTGCGGCGATCGCCGAGGCGAATTATATTCCGTTTGCGCCGCATAATCCCAGCGGACCCGTTGCCAACGCCGCGACGTTGCAGCTGGCGGCGTGCTGCCCGAATTTCTGTATTCTTGAAATCATGTATTCCGACGTGGAGTACCGCAAATACATTACGAACGAAAATCTCGTATACGAAAACGGCAGAATCAAAATCGGCGATAAACCGGGGCTGGGCATAGAACTCAACGAGGAAGAATGCCTGAAGCACCCGTACGTCGAACACAATTTAAGACACTATACGGGCGCGCTTACGGACATTCGTCCGCCGAAAACGGAATTTTATTTCTGAAAAAACAGAGGTTGTAATCATGAAAAAATGGGCTTTCATAACGGGGGCGTGCGTGAATACGGGCGCGGCGATTGTTGAAAAATTCGCCTCGGAAGGCGAAAACGTGGTGTTTACGGGCAGAAACGGAGAGCGTGTGCGGGAAGCGGAAGCGCGGTATCGGGCGAAATATCCCGAAACGGAAATTATCGGCAAAACGCTGAACGCGCTGGATAAAAACGGAAATGCCGACGA
>DLQW01000069.1:40522-62977 GCA_002474405.1 Christensenella sp. UBA7597
AAAGAACCTGTTTGCGGAGCTGGAAGAACGGGGCGTTATTATCTCCGATCTTATCCTGAACGCCGCGGATCTCGGCGTGGGATTCAACGCGCTGGAAAGTCCGCTTGCCGATTTTCAGAAAGTGATGAATACGAATGTTTCGTGGAATTTCTGCTTGATTCGGAGCGCCGCGAAACGCATGGCGAAAAACGGCGGCGGAAGCGTTACGTTCATCAATTCGAATACGGCGTACAGGGCAATTCCCGAACGGGCGGCGTATTCCGCTTCCAAAGGCGGACAATTAGGACTGATGCGGGCGCTCGCGCTCGATCTCGGAAAATACGGCATAAGAGTGAACGCCGTGTTGCCGGGCATGATTCATACGGACAGAACGGATAAAAATCCCGAATTTTACAGGAACGTGCCGTCGGCTTTTTCGCCGCTCGGAACCATTGCGGAAGGCGCGGATATCGCCGACGCGGCGTGGTATTTTGCGGCGCATGCGAAAAATACCACGGGCGCCGAACTCACCGTGGATTGCGGCAATATGATTCAGCTGTACCCGATTATTCCCGATTGAATATTTTGCGCCGCGGCACGGAAAAACGACGCAAAAAAATCCCGGAAGCTTTTACGCTTCCGGGAAAAACGCCGATTCGGCGAAAACTTTTTAATTGTTATACCGTTTCTTCGCGAAAATGAAAATCAGACAAATCATCGCGGGAAAAACGGCGATATAGCCGACATTGCCTTTGCATCCGCCCTTTTCTTCGGCGGGTGCGTTTTGTTGCGCCGCTTTTACCTGCACGACGAGCGATTCGATTTTATCGCCGAACGATACGTCGATTTGCGCGATGCCTTTTTTCAACGCCGAAATTTTTCCGTTTTCGTCTACCGCAATCACCGAAGTATCGGAAACGGTAACGTTCAGTTTGGAAAAATCAACGCCTTCCGCAAGCGGCAATTCCGCCGTTTCGCCTTCCGTCAATTCCAGTTCGTCTTTGGCGAGCAGTTTATCGTAATTCGCCTGTTTTTCGGTTTTTACCACCAGCACGGCGTCCAGAATTTTACGTTGTTGCCCTTCCGAACAGCGGTTCAGACAGACTAATTCTCCGCCTTTGCGCACGAGGAACGTGGAAGAACCGCCGCCGTCCAGCTCAAACGCAAACGCACAGCCGCGCTCTGCGGCAAACGCAGCTTGTTCGGCGCAGGTGAGCCCTTTGGCGTAGCCGTCCTGTCTGCCGTCCGCCACCGAGAAAAAGATTCGCCCGTCGGCAAAATACCCGATCGTGGTGCGTGGGGCTGGGGTAGTGGCGTGTCCTGCGCCGTTGAACCCGGCTTTCGCTTTGCCGTTTAATACGAGGTCGTTGAAAATATCCACCGCGTAATCGGCGGAGGCAAACGTTGTATCGGAAGTTCTTTGATACGCTTCGATGGCGGTTGCGCCGTCCAGCGCCTGCATGGCTTCGAAATCTTCGCGCACAACCACGGTTACGGTGTTTTCCGCCACGGTAAACGCCGCCGAATCGGCGGTTTCGTTGATTCTTTCAAGCTGATTCCAACGTTCGATAAATCCGTCGTTGCTTTCGATTTTCGCCGTATAACGCACGGAATTTGCCACTGCGCCCGTTTCTCCCGCGCGATAGAGGCATACGCCGTAGTTTTTTAAATCGGAGCCGTCGGGGCGCAGATCGAACGTTTTTCTTTGCCCGTTGCGATCGGTTACGCGCAGAGTGTATACCTGCGTATCCGCCTTTATGGAACCGTGCGTAAATCCGCCGTCTGCCGACCAGCCCACCGCGTTGCCGTGGTTGGTTTTCGAACGGAATCCGTCGTCTAAAAGCACGCCGTCCTCAATCAGCGCTCCTTCGGGCAGTTTTTCGTCGTTATTGAACGCGCCGTCGAAAAAGCCGCCGTTGATCGCCATCATCACCTGCGTGCCCGCGTGCGTTTTTTCGTAGTCCGCCGCAATATCGGAAACGGTGTTTAAAAGATATTTTCCGCCTTGCCGCACGCTGTGCAGCACCAGCGAATACTCATCGCTGAGCGCGGTTTCGCCGTAAAACAGGCTTTGCGGCACGCTTTCGCCGTCCTTTTGCGAATACGTCTGCACCTTGATTTTGCCGCCGTCCGCCGTATATTCCGCCGTTTGTTTGTATAACTCGCTTGCCGCGCCGCTTGTTTCCGCGTGCGAAATGCGGGCGGGGGCAATCGCGGAGCACAGAATTGCCGCCGAAAGCAAAGATAACGTTTTGGATTTTTTCATAATTTGCCTCATTTTTTCCGCCTTTTTTATGGGATAGGGGGAGTTGTCGCCCGGACCGACACGCGGAAACGCGCGTTGTTCCGGGCGAACGATTCCATCTGCTTTCAAAGCACCCGAATCAAAGTTCCTGCACTTTCAGTACGGGAACGACGATTTCGACTGCCGATTCGCCCTCGCCTACGGTAATCGTTTTCGTTTCCCAAACGTTTGCGTCCCACGCAGTGAAGGAAAGTTTTTCCGCTTTGTAATCCGCCGCGGTGGCAAAGCCTTTCACGCTGTCTACGTTATCGGTAGCGCGGGGATTTTCCGCCGCCGAGTCTTTGCAGAGCTTCGTGGTGCCGATGACGTAGCAATCGGAATATTCACCCTTGCCGTAGCCTACAAGTCCGCCGGTATACTGACCCCATTCGCCTGCCGCGGAGGTGTAATATACGTTATTCACGAAAATGTTGTGATATCTGCCGCCTTCGGGTTTGCCGGCAAGCACGCCGCGGGCGTCGTATCTTCCCGCCGACGCATTATCCGCTTTGGAAATAGCGCAGTTCGTTACGGTGATGTTTTCCATCGTGCCTTTCGAACCGAACGCCACGATGCCGCATTGCGCCTGACCCATTTCCACGTTTTCAAACGCGATGTTTCTTACAACGCCGGTAGAACCGATATTGATGCCCAGCGCGCTGCCGTTGTTTTTCTGCACCTTGAAGTTGGTGATTTTATGTCCCTTGCCGACGATAACGCCGTGGAAGCCAAAAACGTCGGTATTGTTGGAATCGAGGTCGATTACGCCAGCTTCCCAGTTGTTGCCGTTGGCGAAATAACCCGCCCAGTCGTACATATTGCTGGCTTTGCCGTTTACGGACATATCGATGTCTGCGCCGAGGGCGAAGTAGCCGCCGAATTTATAAATGAACGCGCTGTCGCCCGCCTTTTCTTTGGTGCCTTTATCTACCGTGGTTTTGCCCGTGGAAGCGTTGAAAGCGGTTTCGAGGCGTTCGCTCATGCCTTCGGGGAGGGGGATTCCCGCCGCTTTATCCGCCGCGTTCCACCATTCGGGACCCGCGCCGCCGCTGCAATCGCCGGTTGCCGTCGCATGAGAGCCTGCGTAACCCGTAACAAACGCTTTTGCAAGATAAGAGGTGCGTTCGGTGGAACGATCGTGCAGAGAGTAGAAACGGATGCTTTTCGTTCTTTCAATCAGGGGATCGGTGGCGGAAGCCGTGCCGCGAAGATCCTGCGCCGTCATAATGATTTTCGTGTAAACGGTAGTGCTTACGGTGTATTCCATCGCGCCCGTATCGAATACGAGCGTTCTTTCGCCGGAGAACAGCTGATACTTATCGATGCCGTCCACTTTCGTCTGAGAATACTTCGCGATTTTCACCGTCTGTCCGTCAAGCGTGTAGTTTACGCTCGTCTTGTCCTCGTCGGCAAGGTCGTACAGTTTCGTGCCCGCGGGCAGGGTAACGCCTGCGGGAAGCGTAACGTTGATCGTTTCCGCCGAAGTGCCGAGTTCGAGATATTTTTCCTTGATGGAAATTTCTTTTCTCGCCTTGCTTACGGTTACGGGAATCACTTGTCTGAGTTCTTTGTGCCCGCCCGCAAAAGATACGGTAACGGTGGCGTTGCCTTCGGCTACCGCCGTAATCGTGCCGTCCGACGAAACGCTTGCCTTGGAAGGGTCGCTGCTTTCAAAGGTAAACGCGGGGTTTTCTACGGCTTTGCCTTTCACCGTTGCGGAAACGTTCAGTTTGTGCGAAGTTTCGCCCGTACCGCCCGCAGCGACGGAAAGCACGAGTTCTACTTTCGATTCGCTTACCGTAAGGGAATCGCCGTCGGTTACGGTTACTTTGAAATACGCGGAAAGATCGTTTGCTTTTGCAAAAATGTTGGTGCTGCCTTCCGCAAGCGCCGAAACTTCGCCGTTTTGCATTACCGTGGCGATTTTTTCGTTGCCGCTGCTCCAAACAATCGCTTCCGTAATGCCGCTTTGCGTTACTTCCTGCGTAAACGTTTCGCCGATGTATGCCGACATTTCCTTCTTCTCAAACGAGAGGGAGGCCTGCACGGGCTCATCCGTTTTTGCGCACGCCGCAATGCCTGCCGCAAGGCAAACGCTTGCCGTTACAACCGATCCTGCCAACCACTTTGTTCTTTTCATGATTTTCACTCCTTCATAAAAGATTTTTTATTTTTTGCTTTCCGTGGTTAGAGAAAAGCAATTTTTAACGATTTGATTTTGCCGCTGAGCCGCGGCGATTTTTTTCGGGCGCGTTAATTCCAGCTCTTTTCGTTGAATTTAATATGCTCGGAATAATTCGTGAGTCCGAGTTCTTTCATATCCGCGTTGAATTTGGTTTTCGCTTCTTCGAACGTACCGGAATCGTACGATTTCTGATACAGTTTTAAATACAGGAAGCGATAGCTTATCGATTCCAGCTTGATACGCCGTATCAATTTTTCTTTCACTTCGGCGTTTTCTTGCTTTTCCGCCGCCGCATACGCTTTTTCTATGAGGCTGAGGCAGTCTTTTAAAAACGATTCGGGGTAACAAGCCACCGTTTCGCTTTCTTCGTAGCAGCTGCCGTCCGCAAGTTTCTCTTTCTGAATTTCGCGCAGGCGGGTTTGTTGCAGATTGAAAAGACTGCGCATATCTTCCGCCGCGTTCTTGAAATAATTTGAAAAATAGTTTTGCAGAAGCGTTTCGTAATCGAGCGAACTATCCCATTGCAATTTCGCTTGCAGATACGCCGTAAGATTGCACCACGCCGCCGATTGCTTCACGTTGTACTGACCGAGATCCTGTAAATATTTAACGCCTAAGTCTTTGAAAATTTTGTAGTTCTGCCGCAACGAATCGAAGCTGTTATACGGCACGAGATAGTGCGAAAAATTCGTGCTGTATACCCACAGATATACGTCTTTGCATAAAATCTGCCAGTCTTTCAGCGTTTGCAGATATTGCTTGTTGAAGCCGTCGTATTCGTCCGAATCGAACGGCACGGTGTATTTCACGGCGATAGGGGCGTAAAATACCGATACGTCTTTATCGCAGATCACGCTGTCGTCAATCGGTACGCGCGTGCCGTCCGCGTTTTCTTTCACGGGCGCGCTCACCGTGGCTTCGTAGGCGAAAAATACCACCTTGAAAGAACGATTTACGCCTTTGATTTCAAAGATTTTACGCATTGCCGCGGCAAGGTCGTTGCAGAATTTGAGCGCCGTCGCCGAATCGGTGCCGTACTTTGCGAATTCTTCGAGACACGCGTCGCATTCGCAGGCGTGTTTATTGTCCATCTGCGTAAAGCCCACCGTGTCTTTATCGGGCGCGGCTTCGAGGGCGGCTACAAGCTTTGCGGCAACGGTATCTATCAGTGCCTGCCGCTCGTTATTATCGCCCCGCGCCGTGTGGCAAAGCTGATCTTTTCTGTCTTTCGAAAACCACTTCGGGTGCTGCTCGCCGTACGTTTCTTCGGGAATGTATTTCAGCGTGTTATGGCAGTAAATCGAACGGTTCGCCCAGATGTCTTCGAGGCGGTGCATGCGGTATCGCCGCGCAACCGTTTCGTCGCGCTGAAAGCCCTGCGGCACGATGCGGTATTCGAAATCGGGCACGTCGCAAATATCGAAGCGGTAGAAAAATACGTCGCTTTCGCCGTTTAATTTAATTTCGTCCGCCGAATAAAATTCGTAGCCGCATAAACGGTAGAGAAGTTCGTAACAGCCGTTCGCTACGCCGAAATCTTCGCCGATTACGAAAATATCGTCGTCTTCCGAGCGGATGATAAATCCGTTACTGCCGATTTTCGCCGTTTCTTCTTCCGCCGTTTTGTACGTTTCGCTTGCTTTGTATGCCGAAGTGTCGCCGAGCGAGATGTATTTCCCGTCTGCCGGGCTTTCCGTATCGTAAACGATTGGCAATTCCGCTCCGGAAGATTGTTTTACGAACGTCTGTACTTCTTCCGCCGCGAATTTTTTCATATCGGAAGCGTCTTTTTCAAGCAGAATTTTATAGTCGGTTCTGCCCGCTTTTACGATATACTCGTCCGTTTTTTCCACGCCGTAGTAGTGCGAGCCGCATTCGGGCTTTTCGGGTTCGTTTTTCTTGCAACCCGAAGAAAGAAGCGTGCCGCCCGCGATTGTCAGGCACAGCGCGGCGGTAACCGCGCGGGAAATGCGTTTTCTCATCCTTTTAATCCTCCCATCGTAAGATTTCCCATCAGTTTGTTGCGGAACGCCACGAATACGATGAAAATCGGAATAAATACCGTCATACACGCCGCCGTCTGCACAGGCGCGCTCTGCAGTTCCGCGCTGTAATTGAACGACGTGAAGAACATCAGCCCCACGGATACGGTAGGGTAGGAGGGCAGCAGCATCCAGGGCGTCATCCAGTCGTTCCAGAACGCGATGAATTGCAGTAACAGCACGGTAAAAAACGTGTTTTTCACAAGGGGGAGCATGATTCTGAACATAATCATCGCGTGCCCCGCGCCGTCGATGCTTGCCGCCTCTTCGTAACCTTTCGGTATTCCCGAAAAGATCGCGTGGAATACCAGATAGTACATACCGAGAAAATTGGCTTTCAGCAGCCACATACCGAAGATATGGTCGTATAAATGAAGGAATTGCGCCATTTTGATCTGCGAAGGCCACGAGCCCACGATGGGCAGAACCATCGCCACAATCACCGTGCCGTAAATTATTTTATTGAAGCGGAAAGAATATCGCGAAGTAACGTATGCCGTAACGCAGGGCACAAACGTAGCCGCAAACGCACAGCCGCCCGCATACAACAGCGTGTATAAAAACATCTGTTCCACGTACACGGTAGTGCCGTTATCGAGCGTGCGCGTCATTCTGTTCCACACCGTGGCGTAGCTTTGAAACGTGATTTTTTTCGGCAGCCCCAGCACGTTGCCGAGAGTAAACTCGCCGAACGATTTGAGCGAAGTGGTGAAATCCCATAAAAGCGGCACAAGCATCGCCACGCAGTACAGCGTTAAAATCACAAATGCCGACACCACAAACGCGGACGTTTTTTTCTTTCCCGCGGAAGTTCTTCTGATTTGCGCCATACCGTCAATCTCCTTTCGGACCGAATTTTTCAAGCAGATGCTTTACAAGAAACGTTACGGGCACTACAATCACCGTAAACACCACGCCCATCGCGGAAAGCACAGGAAACTGATATTCCGCGCCGCTGCCCTGCGCGTTGTTGAAAAGATAATAGCCGAACGTCCATAAACGGCTTTCGGCTTTGTCGCCGTACAGATTGAAAAGCCCCATATCCGTGATGAAATAGCTTGCGATGCCCGTAATCACGTAAGTAATCACCGTGGGCCAGATCATCGGAATCACAATCAGAAAAAATTCTTTTACGCTGTTTGCGCCGTCCAGTTCCGCCGCTTCGATGATTTCGTCGGAGATGCCGGACATCGTACCGGAAAACAGCAACACCACCGAACCGAAACCGATTAAAAGATTGTAGCAGACGATGGCGGCGAAATCGGTGGACGAATTTGAAAGCAAACCCTGTACCTGTTTGTGAAAAAGGCTTTCCAGCAACGCGGGGTACGCCGTATCGAGAAAGAAGCGGAAAGATAAAATCATCACGACACCCGAAATGACGGAGGGCATTAAAAGAATGATTCTGAAAAACCCGCTGCCCGCGTGCTTTTTATAGATATAGTAGGAAAAGTAAATTCCGAGCAGCAGACCGAGCAATGTGGAAAACAGATACAGCAGAGTACTGTTTAAAAGCATCTGTGCAAATTCTTCGCCCGAAAACAGTTCGAAAACCCGCTTGAAATTGTTCAGTCCCGCAAAACGAATCGTCGCCGCTTCCACGCCGCCCGAAAAATCGTATTCCTGAAACGCCATCAGCACGGAATTGAAGTTGGTGGCAACGTACCCGATTAAAAATTGCAGTACGGGGAAAGCCAGTACGGCGATATAAAATATCGTTTCTTTCTGCCGCCGTTTCGAAATGCCTTTGCGGCGTTTTTCTTTTCCGCCGTCCGAGAGGGCGGCGGTTTCGCTTGCGGCAAGCGATTGCGTATGGTTCATAAAAACGCTCCTGTATTACAAAATTACGGTTCAGCCGATAAACGAAGCGAACATTTTTTCGTAATCGGTTTTATTGTGATACGCCTGAATTTTTTCCATATACCCTTTTACGGTAAGGTCGGCTTTGTTTTCGAATACTTTCGCCACGAATTCGCTGCCGAGTCCTTTGTTCATGAAAATTTCGTTGAAATATTTTTCCTGCGAAACAAAGCAGGGGTTGGAAGACGCCGCGGGCGCGAAAATTTCGCTGTTCTGGTACAGGTTGTACAGGCTGTTTCCGTAAGCCGTCAGTTTCGTTTCGTCGCCGAGGTCGAATTCGTACGGCTTCTGGCAATCGGTAAGCTTCGCGTATTCGCGCAACATTTCGTCGGAATGAAGGAAGCGGATAAAATCTTTCGCCGCTTCTTTCTGCGCGGCGCCCGCTTTCGCGTTTACCATGCACATGGATTTCTGCGAATCTTTGATGCTGCTTGCGCCGAGTTTGCTTTCGTCCGCTTTCGGGAACGGCATCATGCCGAAACTGCGGTGCGCTTTATCGGCGCTTTCGCCTTTTTCTTCCACAATCAGTTTAAAGTAATCCGCCGCTTCGTTGTACCACCACGCGCCGTTGAACATCATGCCGATTTTCTGATAGGTTTTTCCGCCTACCGTCTGTCCGCCGAAGAGGAAATCGCGCTCGGAATCGAGGTGCGAATAATTGCCGTTGGAAGAACTTTCGGATACATATCCCGAAGAAATCAGCTTTTTCGCGAACGTAAGCGCATAATACGTGCCCTCGTTCAGAAATAATTTGTAGCCGTTCGAATTGTTCAGCGTAATTTCCGAAAGCGTTACGCCGTTATCCGATATGTCGTTTAAAGAATCGATCACTTTTACCGTGCCGCTTAAAGACATATAATTTTTCATCGTCTCCGCGCCCGCGACGTCGGTGGCGAGGGAATACAACGTCTGGTTTACGTAATCGAGCGTTTTGCCCGTCCACACAAGCGGCGTAATGCCTTTTTCTTTCATTTTATCGCACAGGCGGTAAAATTCTTCGAACGTGCGGGGGAGTCCGTCGTCGTACGTGCCTTCTTTGCCGTCCGGTCCCGCGCCTTTTTTCGCCGCGGAGGAGGTAACGAAGTTATTATCTTCCCCGAAATACAGGTTTTCCGCTTCGAAAAGTTCCGTGTTGTACACAATGCCGTAATTGCCGATGTTGTAGGGCACGGCGTAATATTTTCCGCCGCGATACACTTCGGCGTTGTATTGCGTAAACATTTTATCGGAAATGCTCTTTTCTTCTCCGAATTCCGTCAGCGGCGTTTCCACGGCTTCGCTGATATCTTCGATAAGCTTTTTTCTGATCAGCGTTTCGTAGTTGACCGATTCGGAAAAATACACGTCGCGTTTGCCTTGCGCGATGTTGGTTTCAAGGTTGGTCAGCCCGTGGTATTCGTGGTCGGTGTGTTCGGAAACCTGTATGCCGCGCTTGCCTGTTTCGTATACCTTGTCCTTGAATTTTTCTTCGAATTTCGCGATGGCGGAAGTCAGCCATTCTTTTCCGTAACCGCCGTCTACGTTTCCTACGGTAAGTTGCGTTTTGCTCTCGTCCGTAGGGCGGGAATCCGCGTTGTTGCTGCCGCGGCACGCCGCCGCGCCGACGGCAAAGCCGATGCAAAGCGTTAAGCCGACCATTCTTTTGATGTTTCTCATTTTTTCCTTTACTCCTTGTCTTATTTTTAAAATTTGTTTTTTGCTTGTTTCCGCGTTTATTGTTTTTTGTTTATCAGGCACGGCGCGAATAAACCTCCCTGTACCGATCTGCCCCGGAATTTCGGGATAGGCAACGTGCCTTCGTCGGTATCGAACCAGTCGGAAAATACGTATTTTTCGGGCGTGTTCTGTAAAAAGTCGTAAATACAGGCGAAGATTTTATCGGAAAAGTCTTTGTCGCCGGAAATCGCCGCAATCCATGCCATCCAGTCGCTTTTCCCATATGCCGCGCGGCAATCGAGGGGCAGTCCGAAACGGCGGAATTCCTTTTTATACCGCGCCACTTCGGCTTGAATCAGCTGCTTTTCAAACAACGGTTCGCCGAGCAGGGCGTCGATATAAAGATTGTATTTCAGGCTGTATTCTTTTTCCGTGCCGTCGAAAGTCAGCGGCAGAATGCCGTTTTTCCGGTAGGAGAGTATTTCCGCGGCGCGTTTTTTTGCCAGATTCAGATAGTACGTCTGCTTGTCTTTCAAGCCCTTTCTGCCGCAAAGATACGAAAAGCATTTCAAAGCGAGCGTGGCTTTGACGGCAAGGTTTACGTTTTTATCGAGGTGCCCCGCAAAATCGTCGGTGCAAAGCTGCGATTCGGGAATCAGCCCCGCGGTATCGAGGTATTCCGCCCATTTTTCAAGTAAAGCGAAATGCTTGTTCAGGTAGTTATCGTCGGGCTTGTATTTATCCGCAAGCGCCGTTAAAATCAGCATATTTCCGCATTCTTCCACGGGCATCTGCCTTTCGTAAAGAAAAATATCGGCGTTGCCGTCCTGCGCGTATACGGGCAGAAGCGTGCCTTCTCCTTCCACGCGGTAATCGCTTTCGATTTTTTCTTTGTTGATGCCGTACCATTGCCCCGTGCAGTGGGGGTATACGCCCGCGTCGTGCGGCGCAAACGGATATTGCCATACGGGCGTTTCTGCAAAATCGAATACGGGCAGAATCATTCCCCGCACCAGATCGGGGTTGAATTTCAGAAACAGCGGCATCGAAGGGAAAGATACGTCTACGGTGGCGGAACAGCCCGCCGAAGAACACTCTTTCGATACGAACAGCAATTCGCCGTTTTTCGTTTCGGCAAGTTTGTGCGCCCCCACGCTCTGGCGGTACGCCGCATATAAAATTTCTTTATAGCACGGCGTGTAATCTTCGGCAAGTTCCGCGATTTTTTCGTTCAGATTTGCGCAGATTCCGTCGATTTCCGTCTGGTGCGTTCTGTAATATGCGATCGCGTCGAAAATCGTGGTTTTGCCGTCTCTGAAAAAATAGCCTTTCAGAAATTCGCCGTAATAATCGAGGGCGACCACGTCGTCGAACGCCGCGTAAAATCTGCCTTCGGCAACGCGCGCGTTTTTATGAAAATCAAACGCCGCTATGGATTTTTTGCCCGCGCTTTCCGTTTTTCCGCCGAACCGCGGCGCAAAATTTTCTTTGTCGTCAAACAGCGCAAGATACAATTCGTCGTCGGCAACGTAGGCGCAATGCGGCGCGCTCAGTACGTAATATCCCCAGTCCGCACCGATTTTATCGGCGGTGGCGGCAAGAAATTTCTGCTCGTCGCGCCCGAATACGGCGTAGGCATAGCCGTCTTTCGCACGGTAGGAATATCCGCGCACCGCGCTTTGCCCGCCGAGCGCGTTATAGCAGACGTTCCCGCCGAGCGCGAAATAAATCGTTGCGTCTTTCTTTTCTTCCGTTTCGATGCGGTAATTGATTTCGCACACCGGGCAGGAGAGTACATCAAGGCGATCGAGCGGCAATGCGGATACGAAACGCAGCGTAAGTTTTACGCCGTCCGCGGAGAAGCGCACGGTGGTGGAGACGGCATCGAAACCGACGATTTCCGCGTTCATCGGCGTGCCGTATACGCCCTCGCCGAAGAAAGAATAAATTTTGCCTTTCGCGTGCGTTTTATCGCCGTCCGGGGCGGCGGGCGAGGCAACTTTTAAATATCCGTACACGGATTTTTCTTCTCCCCACCAGGTTTTTACAAACAAGCGTTTTTCGCGCTTTTCTATCCATAAAGAAAAATACGGGTCTTTTACAAATAAAGGATATAATGGTAACATTTAACAAAACTCCGCTTCGGCTTCACTTTTTTTATGCCGCAATTTGTGAATTTATCATTTTCATTGATAGTATACAACAGCTTCTGCGGCTTGTCAATAGGTAGAAGCTTGCGGCTTTTTTGCGTTCTGCTTCATCGGATTTTCAAAATTTTTGGAAAACCTGTCTTTGGTTCGCTATTTTTTGAAAAGCTTCGTTTTTGTTGACTTTTTCTTGGAAATATGGTATATTAAACGCATGGAAAATTCATTTTTGCGCGATAAAAGCATGTGTTATAATATCAATAACGAGCCGTCGGACGAGGCGATTGCCCTGCTCGGAAAAGCCATCGGCAATCGCGAAAGAATCAGGATTTTACGGGCGTTGCAACGTTCTCCGCTCAATATTCTCACGCTTGCCGCCGATTTGAATCTGCCCGTCAGCACCGTACACAATCATATAAACGTACTGGAAGAAGCGGGGCTTGTAACGGTGAATTACGTGCCCACGAAAAAAGGACACGTTAAAATATGCAACGTGTCCGCTTTGGAAGCGAAAATCGAATTTTTCGTAAACGACAAACCGGACGAACGCCGCGAAACGTTTTTTTACGAGATGCCGATAGGGCTTTTTTCCGAATGCGACATCCGCCCGCCGTGCGGCATAGCCACGGCAAGCGACATTTTGCACCCGGTAGACGATCCGAGGGCGTTTTTTCTTACGGAAAGGATCAACGCGCAACTGATATGGTTCGGCAGCGGCAGCATCAGTTATAATTTCCCGAATTATTTTTTAAAGGATAAAAGCTATAAGGGGATTTCTTTCCGCTTTGAAATTTGTTCGGAAACGTACTATTTCAATAACGAATGGCCGAGCGACATAACGATTTTTATTAACGGGCGTGAACTTCTTACGTTTACTTCTCCCGGAGATTTCGGCGGCAGACGGGGGAAAATCACGCCCGCGTTCTGGGCATCGAATTCCACGCAGTTCGGTATGCTGAAAAACTTGCTGATCAACGAGCAGGGGGTATATCTCGATAATACGCTTGTGCGAAGCGATATTACGTACGAATCGCTTATGCTCGGCAGCGAAAATTATATCCGTTTCGGGTTAAAAATCAAAGAGGACGCCGTGCATCGCGGCGGAATGAATTTATTCGGCAAAGAATTCGGGGATTATCCGCAATCGATAATCATGACGCTTTTCGAATGACGGGGGCAGTCTGTCGTTTGAAAAGCAGATTTCCGCTTCATTACAGGGGGAATATTTTCTGCGGAACAGAGGCGAAGAATACGAAAGCAGAATTGTTTTTTGTAAAAAACAATCCGGACCGTTTGCCTGACGGCAAACGGTCCGGATTTTATCGATTTGGTGCGATCGACAGGAATTGAACATTTGTTCGTGTTTCTTGCGAGCCTTTTGCTTTCAAGGAATTTCTTTATGCGCTTTCCAAATCACCGTCAATTTGTTGCGTGTTTCGTATAAAAAGATTGTATTGCTGGAAATCCGAAAATTTTTTGATCTGCAAGTTTTTTGTTGTTTGAAAAACAAAATATAACGTCAAATTTTGAGAAAATGTAGATTCTGAAAAAATAAAAAGCGTTTAAAATTTGTAAAATACAGCGTTGTTTTTGTGTCATTAGTTCAAGTGGATTTATATTTTTTTAATGTATTCTGCATAAAGCTATAAAATAATATGCAGATAATTGTTTGTTTTATGTTGACATTTTGCATATTTTTGGATATAATATATGCAGAAAGCGGAGGTGAATAGTGCATAAATTCGATTATTCCTTTTTGAAAAACGGTTGTGTTTCCGGTAAGGTTATCAATATGGCGGCAAGTATTTATTCGCTTAAAACGATGGCAAACATCAGAAAAGAAGATCATTTGAAGATTTTTACCGAACTTGAAAAAATCGCAAAAATTCAATCGGTAAAGAGTTCAAATGCCATTGAGGGAATTGTAACGAGCGACGAGCGTATTAAAGCCATTGTAACGCAAAGTAGTGCGCCGCTTAATCACAATGAGGCGGAGATTGCAGGATACCGCGATGCATTGAATGAAATTCATACGAACAATCAATATATCGGTTTTAACGAACAAGATGTTTTGCGTTTGCACGAAGTGTTATTGTCCGCCACAGGTTTTGAGTACGGCGGCAAGTACAAAGATTTTGATAATGCAATTATTGAAGTCGATTCGGACGGGAACAGGACGGTACGGTTTGCGCCAACACCGGCAAATCAAACGAAACGTGCGATGGAGCAACTTTTTCTGGCATATATGGAAGCCGTAAACGATTCTGACATAAATCAACTCGTGCTTATTCCGTGCGTTATTCTCGATTTTTTGTGTATACACCCGTTTCGTGACGGAAATGGAAGAATGTCGAGATTGGTTTCATTGTTGTTATTGTATAAAAACGGATTCGACGCAGGTAAATATGTTTCTTTTGAGGAACAAATCAATAAGTATAAAGGCTATTATTATGAGGCGTTACGTCTTTCTTCAATAGGTTGGCACGAAAACGAAAACAATTATATGCCGTTTATTGAAAACTTTTTGTCGACTCTTTATATGTGTTATAAAGAGCTGGATAAGCGGTTTGCGGTGGTAAACGAAAAAAAGATTTTGAAATCGGCAAGAATAGAAGCCACCGTTCTCAATAGTCTTGCACCTATTTCCAAAAAGGAAATATGCGAAATCTTGCCGGACGTAAGTCCTACAACGATAGAGATGGTTCTCGGAAAAATGGTAAAAAACGGACAAATCGACAAAATAGGATCGACAAAAAATATAAAATATATTCGCAATAAATAAATGTTGCAGTATTTATGCAAGGCAAAAAATGCTTGTGATTGTTGGATAAAATTTGCAATCGGTATAAGTTGAATATAGAAAAAAACCGCGTTTCTGCTGTTTTTGGCAGAAATGCGGCATTTTTATAGTCAAGTTGGGCAGTCTGGGTTATAAAGACTTATAGAATTTAATATTTTTCGGAAAATTTTTATAAAAACAATAAAAGTTTTCCCGTTTCGGAAAATTTATTGACAAATCAAAAAATGTTTGCTATAATAGATACAAAATCAATAAGGAGACTTGATATGGTTGAGCGCAAGGAATATTTAAAAAAACTCATAGCGTGGAAAGACGAACAAGTTATAAAAGTTGTTACGGGGATACGGCGTTGCGGAAAATCTACCTTGTTAGAATTATATAAGAACTATTTGCGCAATAACGGCGTTACGGAAGATCGTATAGTAACGGTCAATTTTGAGGAACTTGAAAACGAATGGCTGCTTGATTATAAAGCGTTATATGATTATCTCGTAAAAAAACTTGATAAAAACGATACGACTTATATCTTTTTGGACGAAATACAAAAGGTGAGCGGTTTTGAAAAAGTTGTTGACAGTCTGTATGTTAAAAAGGGAGTAGACGTATATATCACGGGTTCAAATTCGTATTTACTGTCGAGCGAACTTGCAACGTTGCTTTCGGGAAGGTATATCGAAATAAAAATGTTGCCGTTTTCTTTCAAAGAATATGCGGAAGTAAAGCAGAGCGCGGATAAAGATAAATTGTTTGCCGAGTATATGAGACAAGGTTCTTTTCCGTATGTTGCAACAATGAGAGACGGTGAAGAAAAAATAGATTCGTATATAGAAGGCATATACAACACGGTTATTGTAAAAGATATAGAAGAACGTCAGAATCGCAAAGAAAAAGATCCCGCAAAAAGAAAAATAACCGATATAGCGTTGTTAAAAAATATAGCAAAGTATTTGGCAAGCGTAATCGGAAGTCCAGTATCGGTCAAGAATATAACGGATTACATCGTTTCAGTGGGGCGGAAAGTATCGCAAAACACGGTCGATGATTATATAGATGCTTTGACGGAAGCGTTTATATATTATCCCGTTGAACGTTATGATATAAGCGGAAAACAGATATTAAAGCAAAGCGTAAAGTATTATGTAGTAGATTTAGGGTTACGAAGATATTTATTACCGAAACGCGAGTACGATTTGGGGTATTCGTTGGAAAATCTCGTATATCTTGAACTTATTCGCAGAGGGTATAATGTAACGGTAGGAAAAGTCGGAACGACGGAAGTCGATTTTGTTGCGCGAAAAAACGAGATAACGCAATATATACAGGTTTCCGCTTCTTTGACAGATGAAAAAACTTTTGACAGAGAAATGTTTCCGCTTCGCGCAATAAAAGATAACTATCCGAAAACTATATTAACTTTGGATAAGTTTACGCTCGGAAATTATGAGGGGATAGAAGTGCAGAGCGCAATCGATTGGTTTTTAAAAGATTGATTGCGAAGTCGAGAGATAAGACAAAAAATTTATAAAAAATGCCGAACAAAAACTTTGAATTGTGCCGAATAAAAACTTTGAATTGTGCCGATTATGCTTGTAAATTTGAAAAAAAAGTGTTATAATTTATTTGAGAGGTATAAACGGAGAATTTTGAAATGAAGAAAATTGCAGACAAAGAACAATACAAAGCAAGAATAATGGATAAGCAGATTAAACAATATCTGGCTACATTCGGCGCGGTTTGTATAGAAGGACCTAAATGGTGCGGCAAAACGTGGATTTCTTCGTATCACGCGGGCAGCGAATTTCTGATTGCCGATCCTTCGAACAATTTTCAGAACAGAAAGTTGGCTGAAATATCTCCCACAATAGTTCTTGAAGGCGAAACGCCGCGATTGATCGACGAGTGGCAAGAAGTTGATGTGATTTGGGACGCCGTTCGCTATGCGGTGGATCAGCGTGGAAAAAAAGGGCAATTTATTTTAACAGGTTCATCGACGCCGAAGAAAAAAGAAAACAGAGTGCATAGCGGTGCGGGACGGATAGGAAAATTGCGGATGCGGACAATGTCGCTTTACGAATCCGGCGATTCAAGCGGAAAAATTTCACTTGAAGACGTGTGTGAAGGAAAAGCATTTTCAATGCTGACGGGGGAAGTCGATTTACGAGATCTCGCAACTTATATCGTGCGAGGGGGGTTTCCCGGCGCGCTGGATTTGCCCGTTGACAATGCACAATTGATTGCCGAATCGTATATTGAAACCATTTTGGCGGATGACGCACAAAGGATAGACGGCAAAAAGTACGATATCGATAAAATGAGATTGCTGTTGCATTCTCTTGCGAGAAACGAAAGTACCACGGCGACCAAAAAGAAGCTTGCAGGCGATATTAGAGAAATTGACGACGAATCGATCGATTACGATAGCGTGATGACGTATCTTGATGTTTTCGATCGGTTATTTTTACTTGATAATCAAAAGCCGTTTTCATCTAATATCCGTTCCTCGGTGCGGGTAAAGCAAGCTGAGAAACGTCATTTTTGCGATCCCTCGCTGACGTGCGCATTGTTGAATATAAACCCGGAAAAATTGATTAACGATCTTGAAACGTTCGGCTTTTTATTTGAAGCGCTTTGCGAAAGAGATCTCAGAATTTATGCCGAATCTTTCGGGGCGCAGTTGTTCCATTATCAGGATTACGCAAACAGAGAAATTGACGCCGTTATTGAATTGAAAGACGGACGTTGGTGTGCTTTCGAAATAAAACTTGGCGCGAACCAAATAGATAAAGCGGCGGAAAATCTTATTGAAATACGCGATAAAATTGTGGCGGAAGGGGGGAAAAGTCCGTCGGTAATGTGTGTGATATGCGGACTTTCAAATGCCGCATACGTTCGCCCGGACGGCGTGGTTGTTATTCCGATTACGGCACTGAAAAATTAAGATCGATAGAATTTGTATACCAATTAAAATCTTAAAATAATATGCAGATAATTGTTTGTTTTAAGTCGATTTCTGCATATTTTTTGGCGTAATATATGCAGAAAAACGAAGGCGGATAGTGCAGTATTTCTGCAAGGCAAATAAAAATCTTTGAATCAAAAAGAAAAAATAATTTCAAAAATTACGGAATATTTTGGCGTTCTATTCGCTTGATATATGGAATTCAAAATGAATCACGAAGGAGACAATATGGCAAATACAGAATTTAGCGTAAATGGAATAGATGTTCGTTATAAAAGAATAAACAAGGATGACTATATATCGTTGACCGATTTGGCAAGATATGTAAATCCAGACGAGCCGAAAATTCCTATACAGACTTGGATGAGGAATAAAGACGTCGTATCCTATCTTGGGTTGTGGGAACAGCTAAACAATCCGAATTTCAAAGGTCGCGAATTTACAACCTTTGAAAATAAATCCGGTGCAAACAGTTTTTACTTGTCTCCTGAAAAATGGGTAAACGAAACAAATGCGATAGGTATTATTGTAAAGCGCGGTAACGGCGGCGGAACGTATGCACACAGAGATATTGCGTTTGAGTTTGCGAGTTGGTTAAGTCCCGAATTCAAACTGTATTTGGTAACTGAGTTTCAACGCCTTAAATCTCAAGCGCAAAAAGCTTTGGAATGGTCTGCAAAGCGTGAGCTTGCAAAGGTCAATTACCGCATACATACCGACGCTATAAAGGAAAATATTGTTCCTACGCTTACCGAAGAACAGTTAAAATATGTATATGCCGATGAAGCAGACTTACTGAATGTCGCGTTATTCGGGAAGACGGCGGCACAGTGGCGTAGAGAAAATCCTACGCTCAAAGGAAATATTCGTGATTATGCGACGATAGAACAACTACTTGTGGTTGCCAATATGGAAAGCTATAACGCCATTCTTATAGAGCAAAATGTACCACAAAGCGAGAGACTGAAACAACTCAATGCTATGGCAATATCTCAACTGCGGGTGTTGAAACAGAGTAATTCGAGATTGCTTGCAGAAGGTAGAAAAGATTAGGAAGATTGGCGGTATTTATTAAGAGACTTCATAGGTTAAAAGAATGAAAGTCAAAAAGTAAGGAAAATCAATAAAAAACAATAGAAATTAAGCTGAGTTCTGCTGTTTTTGGCAGAAATGCGGTGTTTTTCTATTTAAAGTTATACGTTTTAAGCAAAGAATTTCACTAAATCCATTTGTCTGCGCATAAAATCATCGGGAAAATGCGTATACACACGCCCGACAAGCGATTCGGGCGAATCACCCATCCATATTTTCACGATGTCCGGACGGACGTATTGCTGACATATCGTGGAAAACGTGTGCCGTAAAAAGTATTGCGTAACGGTAATTTATCGACGTATCGTCTGGATAAAATGGACGAAGTAACGATTGAAAAAACAAAACGCACGCCGCGTAGCGATTACGAAAATTTTGATACGGAAGAGTATCGGAAGCAAGTATTTTCGATGTTTGACGGAGAATTGGAAAATATAACGCTTCGGTTTCATTCAGATTTGTTATCCGAAATTTTCGATAAATTCGGTAAAGTGAATATTTTTAAAATATCGGAAAATATGTATTCAACGGAAGTGGCGGTGCGATTATCAAAGCCTTTTTATCTTTGGGTGGCGGGTTCGCAAGGGAAAATACATATAACAGCCCCGGTGAACGCGGTAAAAGAATTTGACGATTTTGTAGATAAAATCAAAGCAGCATATTGAGAAATAATTATTAAATCTCTCGCTGAAAAGGCGAGAGATTTTTTATAGAAAAAACAGATGAAATGTAATCTCGATTGCATTTTAAATTTGATAAAAAAGGTAAAAAATGCTATAATAAAAAGCGAACAAATGTTCGTATATTTTCAATCCAAAGGAGAGCAACGTAATGAAATAGTTTCAAAAAGTAATGTTTTTATCGGTAAAAAAAGTAAGTGAGGTGATGATTTTGGCGGGAAAAATTTTTAAAGGCGGGTATGTGCTATTCGGGTGTATAAATTGTTTAAAGACGTCGTATACGTGGCTTGGTGATGATAAAAAAATTCATTTCGTATGCCCGAATTGCGGATCGAAAACAGAAGCCGAAATCACGAGTCGGCGTTGTTTAAATTCAAAAACGTACGCACCGGAAGGACAAGTTTTATTGTTTTTGGATAGCGATTAAAACTGATACAATTTAATAGTGAAGGTTATACGGCATAGCAGGTCGGTCTGAAACAGCGACAATTATAAAACCTGTTTAAACCGTATAATAGCGCGGCGGTTTAACCGGAAGAACAGACGAGAGGCTGCCGACAAACGAGAATATCTGCAAAAGATAGATCTCGCTTGTCGGCGGCCTTTTTTTAATGCCTGAAAACGAGTGAAAAACAAACGGTCGGTAAATTTACGGTAAGAGAATCAGTCTTCCGACAAGCGATTTTTATAAACAAAAATCAAAGTCGGAGGACAAAACAATGGTAAAAATTTACGTAAAAAATGCAGGCGGACAGAAAGTGTACGTTGAAGTAACGGAAGCGCAGGCAAGCGCGTACCGCGAGGAAAAACAAAAAGAATGGAGAAGCGAATGGAATGAAAGATATCATACGGTTTCGTTTGATGAGATTGTAGAAGCCGGATACGATTTAGCCGATGCCGATTCGGATATCGATCGTATTTGTGAAGAAAAGGATGAAATGAAAAGAACAAAAGCAATGCTGAAAACATTGAAAAAAGCAATGCAAACTCTGACGCCGATTCAAAAGCGGACGGTGTACAAATTGTTTGTGAAAAATATGTCGCAGGCTGAAATTGCGCGTGAAGAAGGACTGACTAAAATGGCGCTTACATATCGGGTGGCAGGGATATATGCAAAACTCAAAAAATACTTTGAAAAAAATTTTTAAAAATATTTTTGTAAAAATTACTTTACTCTTGGGCTGTTTTTCTCTAATAAGTGAAGGGGCTTGATGAACCTTCTGAAAAACAAGTAAAACGAGGTGCAAAAATGACTTTGGAAGAAATCAGAGAAGATTTAAAAGAAGTGCGTTATTACTACACGCGCAAACAAGCTTTTGATGAAGCGGGACGTGCGGTAGGCGTAAGTAAAGTAGTGGAAAAAGTGCGGCAGTATAACGAAATGGTACGTTCCGCCTCTCCGTTGCTTTACGACATATATAACGGACTGTATGTGCGAAATCTCACGCAAGAAGGTTTTTCGCTTGAACTGTGTTGTACGCCGGAATATGTACAAATACTCAACAAACGATTACTTGTATTTTTGCAAAAAGAAATTTTAAAAGGAGGATATTCAAGGTGAAGCAGTTTATACCGGACTTTGCGGAAGACGCAAGCAATGTGTATCGGACAAAAGAGTTTATAGTGAAACAAGAATTGTTAATCGGTTGCAATAATGTTGAAGGAAATTCAATGTATAGCCACGATACATATTACGCAAGAAACGCGCTGATCGATCTGGAATATGAAGCGTATTTTGCACGGCGCAAAAGAATAGACGGTAAACGGTTGCCGTGTACAATGTACACAAGAAAGTACATTTACTGAAACCTTGGTGGTAGGGTGGGAAAATCTGATTTTGGTTGTGAAAATCAAGACATTATGAATGTAACGGCTGAAAAATGCAGGCGGGGCAGATTGCAGGAAAAAGAAAGACGTCGCTTTTTCTTGACGATCGCCGTAAGGGAACGTGTTGTTCCGAGAGAAATTCGGCTATTGCAGATAAAAAATTACAACTGAACAGGCGGGACGCGAAGCATTTGAAGAGAATCGGCGTAAGCGCACCCCGCTACAAAAAAACGCTTAGCTAACGGCGATACGGGCAAAAATTTTTAAAGGAGAACAGAAATGGCAAAAAACGAAGCAAAACAGCCAGCGAAGCAACCGTCGCAAAACGCGGATAAATACAATATACGCAGATGGTCCGTGCCGAGCAAGCGTGCGAAAGGGTATGCAGAAGATCGTAAAGCGAAAGTGCATACGTACGGTCCGAAAGAGGGCAAAGAATTAACCGATTACGAAGCGGGAATGCGTTCGGGGTACTTGCAAGCGCAATCGGATCACGCCGGCATTTACAAGTATAAGAAAGCGTTGGCAGAAGGCAAAACGAAGGAAGAAGCGAAGGAAATTTCGCAAAGAAAATCTAAATAAAACGAGGTGAAAAATGGAAAATCAGACGAAAAAAATTATGGTGGAAAAAGGCTTTTACGAGAAGAACGGCAAGCAGTTCGACTGCTATTTTATCAAGGGCAACGTGCGCGGACTTGACGTAGTGGCGGCGGTGAAACCGCCCGATTTTGGCGGATACAAGCTTCTTGAAATCGTGTTTAACGGCGAAAAAGAAGCGGAACTTGCCGTAACGCCGTTCGAGTTAAAAGCGGATAACGGCGACATCATTTCCGGCAATACGTACAAGGTGGTGTCTTACGACGAGGACGGCACGGAATACGAGTGTCCCGTGAAACCCGCAAGAGCCACGGATAAAATTCTGCTGAAAATGCTTTTGAGATAAA
>DLQW01000097.1:0-28171 GCA_002474405.1 Christensenella sp. UBA7597
CCCCCCAAGGGGAAGGCTTTTCTATTGCAAAGTTTCCAAGGCTCTAAGATAGTTTCAAACGTGCAAGCAACAGTCCGTTACGGAACAGGCAAAACCTGCAAGGCAGATTGCGGGTTTCAAACGCATAAGCAACAGTCCGTAACTTAGTGCAGGCTAAGCTTGCCCTAAATATGCCGCCTGAATCGCGGGGTCGTTCAGAAGCTCGTGCCCCGTGCCTTCGCGCACGATGCTGCCCGTTTCCAGAACGTACGCCCGCGACGCGACGGAAAGCGCTTTTTTCGCGTTCTGTTCCACCAGCAGCACGGTGGTGCCCTGTTCGTTAATCTTTTTAATCGTATCGAAAATCACGTTTACGTACAGCGGAGAAAGCCCCATGGAGGGTTCGTCCAGCAAAAGCGTTTCGGGCTTCGACATCAGCGCTCTGCCCACCGCCAGCATCTGCTGCTCGCCGCCCGAAAGGGTGCCCGCCGCCTGCGATACGCGTTCCGAAAGCCGCGGAAACAACGCAAACACGTATTCCAGCGTTTCTTTGATTTCCTTTTTGTTTTTCCGCGTATACGCGCCCAGCAGAAGATTGTCTTTTACGGAAAGTTCCGCAAACACGCGCCTGCCTTCCGGCACCTGCGTTAATCCCAGCCGCACGATTTTGTGCGCGGGCATTTTTAAAAGATTGTGCCCGTTATAGAAAATTTCGCCGCCGCGCACGGGCAGCAACCCGCTCACCGCGTGCAAAACGGTGGTTTTTCCCGCGCCGTTCGCGCCGATCAGCGCCACGATTTCGCCGCGCTCCACGCGGAAAGATACGCCTTTCACCGCGCGGATGGGTCCGTAATATACCTCTGCATTGTTCACTTCGATTAAGGACATTTCAATCTTCTCCCAGATACGCTTTCACCACTTCGGGGCGGGAAAGCACTTCTTTCGTATCGCCCTGCGCAAGCGTTTTTCCGAATTCCAGCACCGTGATTTCCTTGCAGATGCCGCTTACCAGCTTCATGTCGTGCTCGATTAAAAGAATCGTAACGCGGTAGCGCTCCCGGATCAGCGCGATGGTGCGCATCAATTCTTCCGTTTCCTGCGGGTTCATGCCCGCGGCGGGTTCGTCAAGCAATAACAGCTTCGGGCGTGTGGCGATCGCGCGCGCGATTTCCAGCTTTCTCTGTTTGCCGTAGGGCAGCGAACAGGAGAGGACGTTGCGCTCGTTGAGAAGTCCGAACACGTCTAAAATTTCTTTCGCTTCGGCGCGCATCGCCTTTTCCGTTTCGTAGTAGCGATTGGTGCGGAATATGCTTTGCAACAGATTGCACTTGTATTCCGGGTGGTTGGCAAGCGAAATCAGCACGTTTTTAATCACGCTCATGTTGTTGAAAAGGCGGATGTTCTGAAAGGTGCGCGCCACGCCTTTTTTGCAGACGGCAGCCTGCGAAAGCCCCGTTAAATTTTCGCCGTCGATATAAAATTCGCCCTCGGTGGGCTTATAAACGCCCGTAAGCATGTTGAAAACGGTGGTTTTTCCCGCGCCGTTCGGACCGATCAGTCCGTACAGCGCGCCTTTTTTTACGCGAAGATTCACGTTTTGCACCGCTTTCAGCCCGCCGAAAGAGATGCCGAGATTTTTTGTTTCCAGTAAATATTCCTGCTGCGCCGGCATCATTCTTCTCCTTTGCGTCGTTCGCTTTTTCCGGGTTTATCCGGCGTTTCCGCTTCGCCGCCCGAATCGGGGGAAAGGTCGGTGGATAAAATCGCGTCCATCGGCACTTTGGTGGGAATGTTGCTCCAGTCGCCGGGTTCCGCTTTTTCCTCGGCGGGGTCGTCCTCCGGCGGTTTTTTAAAGAGCAGTCTGCGGAAAAAGATACGTAACTTTTCTCCCGCGCGGCGCAGGTTGTGTTTTTCGCGGAAAGGCTTCAGGCGCGGCGCGTTGTTGTAGATGACGATTCCGATTAAAATCAGCGCGTAAATCATATCTTTCAGCGCGGCGAGGTTGCCGGAAAGCGCCGTTTTCAGCTGCACGTTGATAAGCGTTACCGCCGCGGCGGCAAGAATGGAACCGTTGATCGAACCCATGCCGCCGAGCACCACCATCACGAGAATGTTGATGGAATAATTATAGTTGAATCCGTCGGCGGTAATCTGCGTGGAGGAAGCGGAAAGCGCCGCACCGCCCGCCCCCGCGAGAAAGGACGAAAGCACAAACACGGCAAGTTTGTAAAACGTAACGTTTACGCCCATGGCGCGCGCCGCGATTTCGTTATCGCGGATTGCCGTTACCGCTCTGCCGTGCTTGCTGCGGATGAAATTGTTCACGATCGCCACGGAAACAATCGCCGTAACGAAAATCACGATGAAAAGAGTGGCGCGATCGTAGCGGCGGTTGGAAAGCCCCAGCGGTCCGCCGAACAGGGGAATGTTGGTGAAAAGCGTTTTTACGATTTCGCCGAACGCCAGCGTTACGATGGAAAGGTAGTCGCCTTTTAAACGCAGAGCGGGCAGCCCGATGAGAAGCCCCGCCAGCGCGGCGACGGCGCCGCCGAGAAGCATGGCGACGATAAGAGATAACAAGGGCGCGGCGGAAGTAAGTCCGCCCGCAAGATTGTTGCGGAAGAGGGTGCTCGCGTAAGCGCCCAGACAGATAAAGCCCGCGTGCCCCAGCGAAAGTTCGCCG
The DNA here is from genome assembly GCA_002474405.1 of Christensenella sp. UBA7597. GTDB lineage: Bacteria > Bacillota > Clostridia > Christensenellales > Borkfalkiaceae > Scatosoma. The sequence continues at coordinate 2,663 of DLQW01000097.1, forward strand.
AGAAAACCCACCACAAGCGAGAGGGAAACGGCAAAAATCACGTAGCAGCCGATTTGTTCCAGAAGCAGCTGGTCGCTCATTTTCAAGCCGCCCGTCAGCGAAAGAACTGAAAAAAGAACGGTGAACGCGCCGAGAACGTAATATACGGCGTGGTTTTTCACCTTGTATTTTCCCTTTACGTTTGCAAAATAGCCTTTGATTCCGCCGCGCATATCACACTTTCTCCTTTCTTTTTTTGCCGAGAATCCCCGCGGGCTTCACCAGAAGAATGGCGATAAGCAGTGCAAATTCGATGGCGTCGGTGTAGGGGGCGACAGAGGGAACGGCGTTTAAAAAGCTTTCGGTTACGCCGAGAAGCACGCCGCCGAGCATGGCGCCGGGAATAGAGCCGATGCCGCCNNAAAAGCTCAGGCAGCATATAAAGCAGCGCCGTTGCGATAATGGTACCGAAGATATTGCCCATACCGCCGAGCACCACAAACACAAGAATAAGAATTGAAGTGTTGAAATTGAACTTTTCAGCCGCAATAGCCGAGAAATTCATAGCGTAAAGCACGCCCGCCATACCTGCAAGCGCCGCAGACGTAATAAACGCGGTAAGCTTGTACTTTGTTATGCTTATACCTACCGATTCGGCGGCTATACGGTTATCTCTTATAGCGGTTATGGCGCGCCCCGAACGGCTGTAAATAAGGTTAAGAACAATAAAAAGCGTGAAAAGTATAAGAATAAAGCCTGCCGTAAAGCTTGCAATTTTATTTATACCTACCGCTCCCTGCGGACCGTTAAGTATAATTCTGCCGCCCTTCATACCAAGGCTTGCAGCGTCCTTCATATTAACGTGCAGACCCTTTGAATCAATACCCACATAAAGACAGTTTATTATGTTCTTTATAATCTCGCCGAAGGCAAGGGTAACTATTGCCAAATAGTCGCCCGAAAGGCGAAGCACGGGTATACCTATAAGAAAGCCCATTATACCCGCGATTATACCGCCTGCAACCATTGCTATAACAAGCTTTAACGGGTCTGAACCCACCTTGTCCTGAAGCGAAGCGGTAACTATAACGCCCGTAAACGCGCCCACGCTCATAAAGCCGGCGTGACCGAGCGATAATTCACCCAAAATACCGACGGTAAGGTTAAGCGATATCGCCATTACAATATACGCGCAGATAGGAATTAACTGACCCGAAATGGAGTTGCTTATTGCCCCTGCCGACTGAAGCGGAAAAAGTATTGCAAACGCTATTATAACAAGACCGTAGGTTTTAATATTGGTACGGGCATATTTGCTTAAGCCCTTATATTTTGAAGCGATACTCATATTTCCCACCTCACACCTTTTCCGTTATCTTCTTGCCGAGCAAGCCCGTGGGCTTAACAAGCAGTACTATTATAAGCACCGAGAAGACGATCGCGTCGGACAGCTGGGTTGAAATATACGCCCTGCCGAAGATTTCTATAACGCCCAAAAGTATGCCGCCGATCATAGCGCCGGGGATGGAGCCGATGCCGCCGATGACCGCCGCCGTAAACGCCTTGATGCCGGGCATGGAGCCCATGGTGGGCGTTACCGCCGTGGGCGTTTTTAAAACGATGAAAAAGCTTGCCACGCCAGCCAGCGCCGAACCTATGGCAAACGTGAGCAGAATGATGCGGTTTACGCCGATGCCGCAAAGCGTTGCCGCCGATTTATCCGCCGATACGGCAAGCATCGCTTTGCCCGTTTTCGTTTTGTTTACAAACAGCGTAAGCCCCGCCATGATGACGACGGCGGAAAGCAGGGTTACGATGGCGGCGCCGTCTACGGTAAGCTTGCCTATGGTAACGCTGCCGAGGCGGTTCAGCGGAATGTTTACGGGCTCTACGCCGAAAATCATCTGCGCCGCGCTTTGCAAAAGGTACGAAACGCCGATCGCCGTAATTAAAACGGCGAGGGGGGAGGCGCCGCGCAGAGGGCGGTAAGCGAAGCGTTCCACGGCAATGCCCGCCAGCGTGCACGCAAGTATCGCCAGCACGATACATACGGCAATCGCGGTAAAAAACGAGCCGATTGCCGAAAAGAACAGCATAACGGTGTAGCCGCCCACCATAATGATGTCGCCGTGGGCGAAGTTGAGCATTTTGCCGATGCCGTACACCATGGTATAGCCCAGCGCGATTAAGGCGTACACGCCGCCCTGACTGAGTCCGTTGATCAATGTCGTTAAAAATTCAATCATCTGTTTGTTTTCCCGATAAAAAATCTGAATGGATAAAAGCGGATAAATTTCAGGCGTCGGCTTCTTTGATGATAACGATTTCCGCGCGCTTGTTCACGGCGCCGCCGGCGCTCCACGTGGCGGAGCCGCCCGCGGTGGTTACGCCGCTGTACGAAAATGTTTCCGAACGAAAAATTTCGCTTAAGGTTCTGCCCAGCTCGTCCGTCGCCGTTGTATAAGAAATTTCTTTGCCTTCGGCGCGCGCCGTTTTAACGGCTTCGTACATCGCGTAAACGCTGTCGTACGCGGAAGCGGCAAACTGAATGGGCGTGGAACCGTATTTGTTTTTGTACGCCGTTACGAACGATTGAACTTTTTCGTTTGAGGAGCCGGAGAAGAAGTGCGAAAGCATGGAAACGCGCTGGGTTACGGTGTGAATATCGAAGTCTTTTACCGATGTATCGATGCCGTCGAAGCCGTCGCAACCGAAGTATACCGCGTCGGAGGCGACTTTTCCCTTGGCGGCAAGCATAAACGTTACCGCGGGCGTGTAGTAGACGGGCATAAAGAAATACGTGCAGTTTTTCAGCGTTTCCACCTGCGAATTCATATCGGTGGGCGGGTTGCCGGAAGCGTCGTTTCTGAAAGACGTTTCGGTAACGTCGGTAAATTTCGACGTGTCCAGCGCCGCTTTGAACGTATCGTAAATGCCTTTGGAATAGGCGTCGTTCGAACAGTAAAGGATGCCTAACTTCGTGCCCGCGGGAACGGCGTCGGTGTTGAAATACTGCTGCGCCGCCACGGTGCCCTGATTGGAATCGGAAAAGCACATCTGAAACACGGTGTCGGCGTCTTTCGTAACGTCGTCCGCCGTAGCCGAGGGGCACAGCGTAAACAGATCTTTTTCGGCGGCAAGCCCCTTGAAAGAGAGGCAGGCGCCCGACGTTACCGCGCCGAGGCTGAGCTGCATGCCTTTTTCGTACAGCGCCGCGAAGTTTGTGGGTACGTCGGCGGCGGAAGCTTTGTCGTCTTTGATTTCAAAGGTAAAGCGCATGCCGTCCTCGTTTTTCGCGTTGATTTCTTCCACGGCGAGTTCCGCGCCCCGCTGCACGGCGATGCCGTAGGTGGCGGCGCTGCCCGTAAGAGGTCCGCTGGCGCCGATGAAAAACGCGGTGTTGTTTTCCGCGTAGTTTTTGCTGCCGCAACCGGAAAAGGCAGCCGTTGCCGCCGCGCAGGCAAGGGCTAAGCTTGCCGATTTGAAAAACGTGCTTTTCTTCATGATGATTTTCTCCTTATAATGTAATGGTGGACTTTCGGATGCTGTTTTATAACGGCGTGCCGCCAAGTTTCGGGAAAGCAAAAAAGAATAAAAAAACGAGGTCGCCGTAAAGACTACCTCGTGATTGCTTTTCGTTTTTTTCTGTCGGTCGAACCGAGAAAAAATCAAGTACGGCAAAAACGGGGTACGCCCTGAATAATGACGACCTCGACTCGCGTAATAATGACGTTTTTGCCTGCAAAATTGTGCATTTTAACCCTTTTTTGTGCCGATTCCGGCGGTTTTTTTGCTTGATTTTCTGCTATTATACCCGTATTCCGGGCGTTTGTCAAGCAAAAATACGCGTATTTTTCACGTTTTTATCAAGGTTTTGCACGGAAAAACGCGGATTTTCGATTCGAAATTTGAATTATTGCGGCGCTTTTTTAAAGAGGCGGCGATTCCTTGACAAAGCTTTGCGACGGGAGTATAATAAAAACGGAATCCGGAAAAAGGAAGTGGAAAATTTGAGAATCATTCATTGCGCAGATTTGCATTTAGGTTCGAAAATACAGGCGAAACTGCCGCCCGATAAGGCGGAAATCCGCAGAAAAGAGGTGCGTGCGGCGTTTGAAAACATGCTGAAATTCGCTTACGAAAATCGCGTAAGCGCCGTCATTATCGCGGGGGACGCGTTCGATTCCGACCGCCCGTCGCTGCGGGATAAACGCACGTTTTACGACGCGGCGGCAAGCTATCCCGGCATCTGTTTTTATTATCTGCGCGGCAATCACGACGCGAAAGAGAACGGCGCGTACAGCGAGGAACTGCCGAATCTGAAAACGTTCGGCGGGGAGTGGACGACGTATGCGCTGCACGGGCGGGATAGCGCGGGCGCGGAAGAAACCGTAACGGTTACGGGCGCGGAACTTACCGCAAACAACGCGGAGCGGCTGTATTCTTCGCTTTCTTTGCGCGGAGATTTAACGAACATCGTAACGCTGCACGGGGATATCCGCGGAGAGATCGATTTAAGACGGCTGAAAGGCAAAAACATCGATTATCTCGCGCTGGGGCATATCCATACATACGCGCGCGGCGAGCTGGACGAGAGGGGCATATACGCGTACAGCGGGTGTCTGGAAGGCAGAGGGTACGACGAATGCGGCGAAAAGGGGTTTGTTCTGCTGGAAACGGGCAGAAACGCCGCGGGACGCGCCGTGATTTCCTCGCGGTTTGTTCCTTCTTCGATACGCAGGCTGGAGGAATACCGCATAGACGTATCGGCGGCGAAAGACGATTTCGACGCGCGGCGGATTGCGGAACGGCAGATTACCGCGCGGGAGAAAGATTTGCTGCGGGTGGTGCTGACGGGCGAAACGAGTTTTGACCGGCCGGCGCTGGAAAAAACGGTGCGCGAGGCGCTGGAACGGAAATACTTTTTCGTAACGGTGAAAGACGAAACGCGGGCGAAATGCGATTTTTCGGAGATTGCGAAAGAAAACTCGCTGAAAGGGGAGTTCGTGCGGCTGACTCTTTCGCGGACGGATATGAGCGCGGAAGAAAAGGACGCGGCGATACGGCTGGGAATCGGCGCGCTGGAACGGGGAGCGGCGGAGCTTTGAAACGATGAAGCTGTTATATCTTGAAATTGAAAATTACGGAAATCTCACGGGCGGGCGGCGGATAGACTTCGGCGGCGCTTTGCAGCAGTTCAACGAGGCGAACGGGTACGGAAAAACCACGCTCTGTTCGTTTATCCGCGTGATGTTTTACGGCATGAAATCGCGGCGGGAAAACGATACGTCGTTCGGCGACCGCGAACATTTTTATCCGTTTTCCGGCGGCAGATTCGGCGGTTCGCTTACGTTTTCCTATGCGGGAAAAACGTGCAGAATCGAACGGTTTTTCGATGAGAAAACGGCGACGCGCGATACGTTCAGATACTACGAAAACGGTACGGAAACCGCGGCGGACGGCGATAAAATAGGCAAGGAGATATTCGGGCTGGACGAAGAGGCGTTTATCCGTGCCTTAACGTTCGACGCGCGCGAGGCGGAAATTGCGGCGACGGACGGAATGAAAGAGCGGCTGGGCGCGATTGCCGAGGGCACGGCGGGCGGACGGAACGCCGCGGCGGCGATTGAAATTCTGGAAAAACGGCGCAAGGAAATCTGCGGCGACAGAAAAAACGCCGACAGCGAACTGTTCAGGCTGGATAAGGAGCGGAAAAAGCTCGGCGAAGAAATGCTTGCGTTGGAAGAAGCCGCGCGGGCGGCAGACGATTTGTACGCGGAACGGGCGCGGCTGAAACGGGACATCGCCGCGGCGGAAGAAGCGGAAACTTCGCTTTCGGGGCAGGAGGCGCTGGATGAAAAGCGCGCCCGATACGAGGAACTTGTAAATCAGGCGAAAGAGGCGGGAGAAAAACGCGCGGAAATCGCCGCGAGATACCCCGCGGGACTTGTTACGGAAAAGGAAATCGGGCGGTTGCACTACGGGCAGACGGCGATCGCGCGGATTTCGGGAGAACTTTCGGGCGTGGGATTTTCTCAGGCGAGAAGCGGCAGGTGGGGCGAACTTTCGGCGCGTTTCCGCACGGGCGTGCCTTCCGCCGCCACGCTGGCGGAAGCGGAAGAAAAAATCGCGAAAATCGAACGCCGGAAAGAAATTCCTGCGGGGTATGGCGCGGAAAAACGCAAAAACGGCGGGCGCGGAGCGGCGCTTGTTCTTGCCGTGGCGGTTTCTGTTCTTGCGATTGTTCTCGGATTGTATCTGAGCAAAAAGCTCGGTTCCGCGGCGCCTGCGTTTTGCGGGTGCGGGGCGGCGGCGATGATTATGATTCTTGCCGCGGTAAAAAAGCCGAAACGCGGCGGAGACGTTCGGGGGGCGGCAAGCGGCTTTGAAAGCACGCAAACGGCGGGAGAATTGCAGGCGACAATCGAGGCGCTGGAGCGGTTTTTCCTGCGGTACGGCTTGACGGAGGGGAGCTTTTCCGAACGGTTGGCGAAATTGAAATCGGACGGCGAGCGGTATGCGGAGCTGCTGGCGGAAAAATCGGGCGCGGACGGGCGCGAGAACGAATTGCGGGCAAGTTACGCGGCGGCGACGAAAGAAATCAGGGAGATTTTCGAGGCGCGGCGGCTGCGGCTTCCGCAGGATACGGGCGCGGCGCTCTCGCGGGAAATCGAACGCTTTTCGGGCGATCTTGCGTCGGCGCAAAGGTATGCGGAAGAAGAGGCTCGGTATGCGCGGCGGGCGGCGGATTATTTGCGCGAATCGGGTTTGCAGGCGTACGGCGCGCAGGGCGGCGGCATGCCGGGTAGTGCGGCGTACGCGTCGCAGGAGAGCGCGCGGGCGCGGATTGCGGCGATGAAAGAGGATTTGAACGCGAAACGGAAAGAACTTGTCTCCGCGGAACGGAAAATAGAAGAGGCGGAAGCCGCCGCGGTGCGGCTGGAAGAAAAGCAGGCGGAGCTTGCCATCAACCGCGAAAAGACGGACGACGCGCTGTATCGGCTGAATATTTACCGCAAAACGACGGAATTGTTGCGGCAGGCGGACGATTCCCTGATGGGGCGTTATGCCGAGCCGGTACGGCGGCGGTTTCTGAAATACGCGGCGCTTCTGGAAAAGGAGCTGGGCGTGGAAACGTATATGAACCGCGATTTTTCGCTTTCGTTTTCGCGCGGGGGCGCGCGTCGGCGGGACGGGCATTTAAGCGCGGGCGTGCGTACGGTGTGCGCGCTGTGTTTGCGGCTGGCGCTGGCGGACGAGATGTTTGCGGGGCGCGAAATGCCGTTTCTGCTGCTGGACGATCCGTTCGTGCATCTGGACGAAGCGCACTTCGAAAAGACGGCGCGGCTGCTGCGCGAGCTTTCGAAAGACCGCCAGATTGTGTATTTTACCTGCCATCGTTCGCGCTCGGGGCTGCCGTGAGCGATTGACGCGGGCGCGTTGCAGCGAAGTAAATTTTTCTCTTTGTCGTTCATGCGGCAAAGAGATTTTTTTACGCTTTTTTTCACATACGCCCGTACGCGTGCAATATAATATAAGTAACAACGTCGATTAAATATAATAAAACAATCGAAAAAACAGATTGATATGATAAAATATTCGTATCGGTAAAAAATCGGAAAAACGGGTTGAAACGTTTGACAAACGGTAAAAAATACCCTAAAATAGGGGACAATAATTCTTTAAGCCGATTAAAACACAAATTTAAATCGAACTTATCGTTGTTTTATCATCGGCGGAACGAATTTTCCGAAGAACGTTTTAGTTTTCGGAAAAAACGCAAATAATACGTAGCGGGGCGGAGCGGACGAGAAAAAGCGAAGCGGAAGGCGATCGCGGCTTTGCCGGAAAAGACGGTCGGAGCCGAACCCGGCTACGGGTTATAAATTCTGAAAAAGGAGAAAAGGACTATGAAAAAATTTCTGAAAACGGTAACCGCGGGCGCTCTTGCCGCAACCTTCGCCGTATCTTTGACGGCATGCGGAAAAAAGGACGAGGACGAAAACGTGCTCAACGTAATGCTGGGCACTTCGGTGAAGTCGCTGGACGCGCAGGTAGCGACGGACGGCGAATCGTTTGAAGTGATCGCGGGATTTACCGACGGGCTGATGCAGATGGACGCGGACGGCGCCACGGTGAACGCGCTGGCGGAAAGCTATACGGTGAGCGACGACGCGAAAACGTATACCTTTAAAATCCGCGACGCGGTGTGGGCGGACGATACGGAAATCACGGCGCAGGATTTCGTGTTCGGCTGGCGGCACGGCTGCGACGCGGCGAAAGAATACGCGTATATGTTTTCGGATATTGCTCAGATAAAAAACGCGGATAAAATTTTAAAGGGCGAAAAGAAGGAGGACGGAACGGCGTATACGACGGAAGATCTCGGCGTTACCGCCACGGATAAAGATACGCTGCGGGTAGAGCTGGAAGTGCCCGTGCCGTACTTCCTTTCGTTGATGTACTTCCCCACGTTCTACCCCGTAAACGAGGCGTTTTATAACCGGGTGGGCGCGGAGAAATACGCCACCACGGCGGACACGGTGCTGGCGAACGGCGCGTTTAAACTGAAAACGTACAGCGCGGGCGGTTCGGCGCTGGAACTGGAAAAGAACGAGAAGTACTGGGACGCGGACAGAGTTTCTCTGGACGGCATCCGTTATCAGGTGCTTACGGACAGCACTTCCGCGCTCAGCGCGTACACGAGCGGCACGCTGGACATCGTAACCGTTTCCGGTTCGCAGATGGATCAGGTGCAGGGCAGTTCCGAATTGAAAACGACGGGCGCGGGATATATGTGGTATCTTTCGTTCGCGCAGAAAGAGGGAACCACGACGGGGTATCCCGACGGCTTCCCCACGAAGAATAAGAATCTGCGCCTTGCCATTACCAACGCGATCGACAGAAAAGCGATTGCGGACAATATTTTAAAGGACGGTTCGCTGCCCACGTACACGGCTTGCCCGCCGCAGTTTGCCGCCTGCACCGAGGGCGCGCATAAGGGCGAGGATTACGCGGCGGATCAGGAAAGATACAAGGACGTGTGTTCCTACGATAAAACGAAAGCGCAGGCGTATTTCGCAAAGGCGAAAGAAGAGGTGGGAAAGAGCGCGATTACCCTCGAACTGCTTGTGGGCAACGACGAGGGCGGCGAAGTGCCCAAGATTGCGCAGATGCTGAAATCGCAGATTGAGGAGGCGTTGCCGGGGCTGACGATCAACATCAATCAGACCACGAAGAAAAACCGTCTGAACAAAATTCAGAACGATTGCGATTATCAGGTGTGCCTTACCCGCTGGGGACCGGACTATGCCGACCCGATGACCTACTTCGGCATGTGGATAACGGGCACTTCCAACAATTACGGGCTGTGGAGCAACGCGGAATACGACGCGCTGATCAAGGCGTGCAGCGACGGTTCTCTCACGTACGAACAGCGCTGGGAAAAGTTGTACGAAGCGGAAAAAATCGTGATGGAAGAAGCGGTGATCGCGCCGCTGTTCACGAAGTCCAACGCGAACCTGATTAAATCGAACGTAACGGGCGTGGAATTTCATCCGGTGGCGCTGAACCGAGTGTACAAGAACGCGAAAAAAGCGTAAGCCGAAGCCTTTTCGGAGGCGGAGGTACGGAAAGTTATTCATCCGTCGGGATTTTACGAAAACGCGGCGCGCCTTATCGGAAAGGAGCGCCGCGCGGGTTTAAACGGAGATGTCGTACCCTTGCGGAAAACGATTCCGCGGGGCGGGTACGGGCGGAAAAGGCGGAGAAACGGAGGTGACGAAGATGGCGAAATATTTATTGAAACGACTGGGAATGGCGGCGCTGACGCTGTTTGCGATACTGCTGCTTTTGTTTATCATGGTACATTCGCTGCCCGGCTCGCCGTTCAACAATGCCGAAAAACTCACGGAGGCGCAGAAGGCGGCGATGAACGCCAAATACGGGCTGGATAAGCCGCTGCTCACGCAGTTTTTCATTTATTTTTCCAACGTTTTAAAGGGCGATTTCGGCACCAGTTATTCGTTTGCCAGCGATATACCCATTTCCACGATATTGAAAGGGCGGGTATCCACGTCGTTTAAAATCGGCGGGCTGTCCGTGCTGATCGGCGCGGTCGTCGGGCTTTTCATCGGCATTACGGCGGCATTGAACAGAGATAAATTTCTGGATACGTTCTGCACCGTGCTTTCGATTGTGGGCGTATCGGTGCCCTCGTACGTGTTCATGATGCTGCTGATGAATCTTCTGGGCGTGAAAGCCGGCGTGCTGCCCGTTTTATACACGCCGAAGCACCCGTTCGAATCGGCGGTGATGCCCGCGATTTCGCTGAGCCTTTTCACCGTAGCCACGATTTCCCGGTTCACGCGCAACGAAATGTGCGAAGTGATGGACAGCGATTATATTCTGCTGGCGGAATCGAAAGGGCTGTACGGCAACGCGCTGATTGCGCGGCACGTGCTCAGAAACGCGCTGATTCCCATCGTTACCGTGCTGGCACCGCTGATCGTGGACTTATTGACGGGCGCGCTGGTGGTGGAAAAAATTTACGCCATCGACGGCATAGGCAAACTGATGGTGGACGCCGTATCGGCGAACGATTACAACATCATTATGGCAATCAGCTTTTTGTATTCGGCGCTGTATATCGTTGTGATGCTGGCGGTGGATTTGTTGTACGGGCTGATCGATCCCCGCGTACGCGTGGCGAAAGGAGGAAACGGAGCATGAAAAATTTCGGGAAAAAGACGATTGCCGCGGAGGCTGCGGCAAAAAACGGAACGGCTGCGGAAGAAAAAGAGTATGTTTTCGCTCCGGACGATTTTACGTTTTCGGCAACGGAAGAGACGGCGACGGATAAAAATTTTTCGTCGCAGGGGTACTGGAAGGGCGTATGCACGCGGTTTTTCGGCAGAAAAATTTCCGTGATCGGGCTGGTGTGCATCGCAATCATTGTATTGCTGGCGATTTTCGTGCCGGTTTTCAGTAAATACGGGTACGACGAAGTGAACGTTTCGGCAACGAACATGGCGCCGCGGGTGCCGTTTTTCGAAAAACTGGGGTTTCTGAACGGCTGGGAAACCATCCGCACGGTAACGGGCGAAAGCACGATGGTGAACAAGTATCTTGAAAACGGCATGACCGACGCGTATTATTTTTTCGGCACCGACGAACTGGGACGGGACATCTGGACGAGAACCTGGTACGGGGCGAGAATCTCGCTGATTATCGCGGTAGTCGCCACGGTGATCGATATGATTATTGGCATGAGTTACGGGCTGATTTCGGGCTATTTCGGCGGCGTTACGGACGGGATTATGCAGCGGGCGGCGGAAATCGTAAGCGGGATTCCGCGGCTGGTGGTGGTGATATTGCTGTCGCTGGCGATGAAGCCGGGGCTGGGCGCGATTATCGTGGCGCTGCTGATTACCGAATGGATAGGCATGAGCCGCATCGCCCGCGCGGAGATGCTGCGCCTGAAAGACAGGGAGTATATTCTGGCGAGCCGCACGCTGGGGGCGGGCAACGCCTCGATTATTTTCAAAGGCGTACTGCCGAACATCGTGGGACCCGTGATTACGCAGGTGATGTTTTCCATTCCGACGGCGATTTTCACGGAAGCGTTTTTATCGTTCGTGGGGCTGGGCGTACGGCTGCCGGAATGTTCGCTGGGCTCGCTGATTTCGGACGGGTTTCAGGTATTCAACACGCACCCGTATCAGATTGTGCCGCCGATTATCGTGCTGGCGCTTCTGATGCTTTCGTTCAATCTTGTGGGCGACGGGCTGCGCGAGGCGCTGAACCCGAAAATGAAGGATATGTAAGCGGCGGAAGCCGGAAAAAACGAAGAAAGGAGGTTTGCGGAAATGTCGGAAAGAAAGAGAATTTTAACGGTGCGCGGGCTGGATATCGCCTTCCGTACGAATTCGGGCGCGGCGCACACCATCCGCGGCGTGGATTTCGATTTGTACCGCGGCGAAACGGTGGCGATCGTGGGAGAATCGGGCAGCGGAAAATCGGTGAGCTGCAAGGCGATTATGGGCATCCTTGCGCCGAACGCCGAAGTCAACCGCGGCGAAATTTTATTTTCGTACACGCATGCGGACGGCAGAGACGAGACCGTGAACCTTCTTGAAAAGGACAGAAACTGGATGCGCAAGCACATCAACGGCAAGCGGATAGCGATGGTGTTTCAGGACCCGATGACTTCGCTGGACCCGACGATGCGCATCGGGCGGCAGATAGCGGAGGGCATGATATGGCACTTCGGCATGACGAAAAAGGAAGCGTTCGGAAAGGCGGAAAAACTGCTGGAAGAGGTGGGCATCACCGATGCGGCGAAGCGCATGAAGCAGTACCCGCATCAGCTTTCGGGCGGCATGCGGCAGCGCGTGGTGATTGCCATCGCCCTTTCGTGCAACCCGGATTTGCTGATTTGCGACGAGCCGACCACCGCGCTGGACGTTACGATTCAGGCAAAGATTCTGGAACTTATCTGCCGCATACAGAAAGAACGCGGAATTTCCGTGATTTATATCACGCACGATCTGGGCGTGGTGGCGAAAGTGGCGGATTACGTGAACGTGATGTACGCGGGGAAAATCGTGGAAAAGGGCACGGTGAACGAGATTTTCTACGAGCCGAAACATCCGTACACGTGGGGGCTTTTATCGGCGATGCCCGATTTAACCACATCGGACGCGCGGCTTTATACGATTCCCGGTTCGCCGCCGAATCTCTTGAACGAAGTGCCGGGCGACGCGTTTGCGCCGCGCAACGCGTACCGGCTGAAAATCGACGAAAAGAAAGAGCCGCCGATGTTTAAACTGAGCGAGACGCACTATGCGGCGACGTGGCTTCTTGACGAGCGCGCGCCGAAAACGGAAATGCCCGCGGAACTGAAAGCGCGGGTGGAGAAAATGAAAAAGGAGGCGACGGCAAATGGCGGATTATAAAGCGGCGCCGATTCTTCGGGTGGAAAACTTAAAACAACACTTCCGCGTGAACGGCAATTTTACGGTGCGCGCGGTGGATAACGTTTCGTTTGACATCTACCCCGGCGAAACGTACGGGCTGGTGGGCGAATCGGGCAGCGGTAAATCCACGATAGGCAGAAGCGTGATTCGCCTCTACACCCCCACGGAAGGAAAAATCGTTTTCAAAGACAGAGATATTACCGGGCGCACGGACGCGGAGACGACGAAAATTCTGCGCACGAAAATGCAGATGATTTTTCAGGATCCCATGGCTTCGCTGAATCCGCGGAAACGAATAGGGGATATTATCGGCGAGGGGCTGGATATACACAAAGCGTGCAAAACCCGCGCCGAACGCACGGAACGGGTGGAAGCGATGCTGAAAAAAGTGGGGTTGGCGCCCGAACATTTCAACCGCTATCCGCATCAGTTTTCGGGCGGGCAGAGGCAGCGCGTGGGCATTGCGCGGGCGCTGATTATGAACCCGGAACTGATTATCGCCGACGAGTGCATTTCCGCGCTGGACGTATCCGTGCAGGCACAGGTGGTGAATCTGATGAAAGATATTCAGGCGGAAACGGGCACGGCGTACCTTTTCATCGCGCACGACCTTTCCATGGTGAAGTACATTTCGGACAGAATCGGCGTGCTGCACCTTGGGCATCTTCTGGAAACGGGCACCACGGAGGAAATTTTTGAAAATCCCGTGCATCCGTACACCCGTTCGCTGATTTCGGCGATTCCCTGCCCGAACCCGATTGCGGAAAAAAAGCGCGAGGCGATCGCGTACGATTATTTTTCTTCGGGGCTGGATTATAATACGGGCGAAATGCACCCTCTCGGCGGTTTGCATTACGTATTCGGAACGGATGAAGAAGTGGAGCGGTTTAAAAAACAGGCGATATAATGAAAAATTCGGGACCCTGAAATACAATCTCAGGGTCCGAATGGTTTTTATCCGGTTTTCACGGCTTCGGAGCGGAAATTGCAAGCCGTAATTACAAGCCGCTTGTTCTGCCCGAAAGGTCCGTCTGAAAATACGTTTCGGGAATTTTCCCCACAATCACGCATTCGCCCGCAAGCACGTCCGTCTGTACGGCGAAATTATCCGTGCGCGAAGCCATTACGATGCTGATATCCGCCACCACGTTTAAATAAATGGAATGTTTCGTCTGGTTGATGCCCACGCTTTCGAACGCGGAAGAGAACGAGCACACCACCGAACAGACGGGCAGAATATCGATGTTGATACGCTTCCCCACGCCTGCCAGCGCTTCGATGCCCGTGAGCGCGCCGACGGGAATCATCACGCCGTTTTCGCCCGTTTCCTGCAGAATGCGTTGCGAAAGCGAGGCGGTGTCGCGCGCGATTTTATTGATTTTCAGGGCGTTGGCGGAAAGCGCCGATACGTTGCCGTTTTCGTCGCGTTCGATTTTCACCAGTTCTTCGTACGAGGGGTTGCTGCCCAGCGTTTTATACACCGCCGAATTGATGGCTTCCACGGCGGAGGAGCGCATGGTGGCTTCGCTGACGGAAATGAGCACGCGCGTTACGTTCGTCTGAAAGTAAACGAGGGCGGTGGCAAGCGCGGCGGTAACGATGCACGCCGCGCGCAGGATTCTGCGCTTTTTGCTTTTTTTCCGCTTTGCCGCGTGCGCCGCGCGAATAACGTGTTCGTTTGCACAATCGCACGGTTGCGCATTTGTCGCTTCGTACAAATAACGCGGTTTATAATCGCCGCTCATTTTCTTTTTTCTCCGAGGGTTTCTTCGATGACGGAGAGAATCTGTCGGTTTCCGCCGGTGGTGAACGGACTGTTTTTCAGGGCGTTTTTCATCGCCTCGTCCGCAAGCACCGCTTCTAATTTCGCGCAGAGGGAATCGGCGAGGGCGGCTTCCGAAGAGACGGAAATCAAGCCTTTCGAAAAGAAGTATTCGGCGTTTTCTTTCTGGTCGCCCCGGCTGCCTTTTTCCAGCGGAACGATCAGCGCGGGCAGGCGGAGCGCGGCAATTTCGAAGAGGGTATTGCTGCCCGCGCGGGCAAGCACCACGTCGGCTTCCGCGTATGCCTCGCCCATGTTTTTTGCGTACGCAAGCGGCGTATACGAGGGGTGAACGGGGGCGGAAGCCATGTTTTTTTCGCCTAAAATATGCACCACGCGGAAGCGGGAGGTAAGCTCGCCGAGATTTTGAAAAATCGCGTTGTTGATTGCCGTCGCGCCCGAACCGCCACCGAAGGCAAGCAGCGTTTTTTTGCCGTTTTTCCCGGCTCTTTTTTTGCGTGCGGCTTCGAAGAGTTCTTCGCGGAGCGGCGAACCCGTGAATCTGCCGTTTTTGAATTTTTTTGCCGTTTCCGGGAAGGAAGTAAGCACGTAGCGGCACTTTTTTGCCACAAGACGGGTGGCAAGCCCCGGCGACAAATCGCTTTCGTGCGTGAGCACGGGGATTTTTTCTTTATGCGCGGCAAGGCAGAAAGGAAGAGAAACGAATCCGCCTTTGGAAAAAACAAGGTCGGGGCGGATTTCGCGCAGAATTTCCCGCGCGGCGCGCACCGCTTTTAAGAGTTCGAACGGGATTTTTAAATTCTTCACCGTGAACGAACGCACCAGTTTCGGGCAGGAAATTTCGTAAAACGGGATACCCGTGGGCGCGACGAGCCGCTTTTCGATGCCGCCCGTCCCCGCGTAATACGGCGTGTATCCGCCGCGTTTTTCAAGATGGGAAATCAGCGCGAGGTTCGGCACCGTGTGCCCCGCGCTGCCCCCGCCCGTGAAAAGAATTTTTTTCATAAACGCCGCCTCCGCTTCTGGTAACTTCTCATATTATTATAGGCGGCGGGCGGCGGAATTATAACGAATCGGCTTGACAAAACCGCCCGCGGCAAGTATAATATTTGCGGAGAGCGGAAAAATGAAAGAATTTTTTAAAAAACTCGGAAAGAAACTGAAGAAAATTCTCGGCTGGACGGTGTACTTTCTAATTATTCTGGTCTGGGCGGTATACGATTATTTTTATCAGTCTAAGGTATATTGGAAAATTTTTAAAATGCAGTTGCCGCAGTATATAAGGCTCGGCGCGATTATTTTTGCATTGTTTATGATTTTCGGAAGAAAGGGTGCGATTAAAAAAGGCGGAAAAAATGCCGCGGGCGACGCGGATAAAACGGACGCCGAGGACAAAACGGGCGGCGAGGAAACGAAAGAGGAATCGCAGGCGGAAACGAAAGACGAAACGGCGGCATCTTGTGCGGCGGCACCCGGCGCAGAAACGCAGAAAAAGGCGGACGAACCGGGCGAAAACGGCGAAGAGAAGAAAAAAGATGACGAAAACAGACAATAGACGATAAAAAACCGAACAAAAGTTTTTGGCAACCGCTTTTCAAGCGATTGCTTTTTTTTGCGGAAAGTGGTAGAATAAAAACCGAACGAAGATTATTTTCCGCGCGCGCACGGAGCGCCGATAACCGCGCGGAGACAAAAATGGGAGAACTTTATGGCAACAAACAAAAAAACGAACGCCGTAAAAGACGCGGTTTCCGTTACCGCTTCTTTGCCCGATTACGCGGGGTATGCCGATTATTTCCTGCAGACGGAAACGAAATTCCGCCTGCAGAATTCGTACAGCGAAAATTTAACCGTTACGCTGAAGGTGTGGGACGATAAAAATCTTGCCGTGCCGTACGAAACCACCGTGGAAGTGCCTTACGAAAGCGCTGCGGAAGTATCGGTGAACGGCTTGTTTTCTCCGTTGACGCTTGCCGAGAACAACGAACTTTTTATATCGACGGTGCATTTTTCGGCGGAAATCGATAAAACGGAAGTCGCAAGCGGCGAAAAGCAGATTACGGCGCTGCCGTACGATTACTGGGAAGGTTTAAGCGGCAATGCCGAACGGGTGGCGGCTTTCGTGCGGCCGCGGCTTTCCGATTGCGCCAGAATTCTGGAAAACGCGGGAAAGCGATTGAAAAAATGGGACGAATCCGCCGATTTGTACGGCTATGCGGGGGCGGATAAAAACGCCGTGCGCAAAATTTTCGCGGCGGTGTTTTCCGCAATCAAACAATACGAAATCGAAGAGGATACGGCGCTGGATTTAACGCAGCCCTGCCGCGCGGTAAGCGAAATTTCCGCGCTGAAATCGCGGCGCGCCACCTCGCTCGAACTGGCGGTTCTCTGCGCCGCCGCGCTGGAAAGCGCTAAGCTTTCGCCCGTGATCGCCATCGGCGAAAAAGAGGTGAGCGTGGGCGTGTGGCTTCTGGATACCTGCTTTGCCGATACGGTTACGGACGATAAAGAAACGGTGGAAAAATACGCTTCCGACGGCATCAATTCGCTGGCGTTCATCGACGTGAAAGACCTGTTCGAGGGGAGCAACGCGGCGTTCACTTCGTCGCAGTCGCATTTTATGCAGAAGCTCCGCGCGGGGTATTACGAATATTTCGCGGACGTGCGCCGTTGCCGTCTGGGCGGGATAGCGCCGCTGCCGATGCGCGGAAAAACGGTGAAAGGGTACGAGCTGGTGAAAAGCGAAGATTCTTCTGACGACGCGGCGCCCGCGCCGATCAAAGAGCGGGGAAAGCTGGGCTTAGAAGGCAAGCTGCCGCGCAACAAGCAGTGGGAACGGCGGCTTCTCGATTTAACGAACAAGAACGCGCTTTTAAATTTCACGGGCAAAAACGCGCTGCATCTTTGCTGCGCCGAGCCGGACGAATTATACGCGGTGTTTGCGGATAAAAAGAGCCTTCGGCTGAAAGGCGGGGCGACGGAAACGGAAAAATTCGGCGGCGAAGCGAGCGATTCGCAGAAGGAACTGTTTTCCCTTGAAAACCGCCGCGGCATCGCGCGGGTGCAGACGGACGAAAAACTGCTTGCCGAAAGCGCGGCGCGGCTGTTCCGGCGCAACCGCGAAGCGGGCGAAGAAACGGGCGTGAAAATTCTGTATCTTGCCATGGGCTTTCTGCGCTACACGGGCAAGGAAGATAATCAGGTGCGGTACGCGCCGCTGGTTTTGTGCCCCGCGGAAATCCGCCGCGCGAAAGGCAACGAAGATTTTTCGCTGGAATATTCCGAAGAAGAATATTTCGTGAACACCACGCTGCTCGAATATCTGAAACAGGCGTTCAATATCGACGTGCGCGCTCTGGGCGGCGACGTTACGCGGCATAAAATTTCCGAACTGATCAACATTATTCTCGCCGAAACGGCGGGCATGAAAGGCTGGGGCGTTACGAAAGACGCGTACGTGGCGGCGTTCTCGTTCCAGCGGTATCTGATGTGGCACGACATCCGCACGCGCATCGACGAATTTTCCAAAAACGAGCTGGTTTCCGCGTTGATTACCCACCGTGCAAGCCGTCCGCAGCACCCCGAAGCGAAAGAAGAGGACGAAGCCGACCCCGCGGACACGCTGATTCCGCTGCCGGCGGACAGTTCGCAGTTTTCGGCGATCGCGCTTTCAAGAACGGGCGAAAGCTTCGTGTTGCACGGACCTCCCGGCACGGGCAAAAGCCAGACGATTACGAACATCATCGCCAACGCGCTGGAAGATAACCGCCGGGTGCTGTTCGTCGCCGAAAAGCGCGCCGCGCTGGACGTGGTGAAAAAACGTCTGGACGATATCGGGCTGGGCGAATTCTGTCTGGAACTGCATTCCAACAAGACGGACAAAGGGGACATTCTGCACCGCATCGAAAGCACGATGGCGCTGAAAAACGCGGAGGAAGCGAAAGATTTAAGCCCGAAAGCGGCGGAGCTGGTGGCACTCAGGGAAGAACTGAAAGCGCCGATGCGCGCGCTGCACAAAAAGCGGCGGCTGGGCGTTTCGGTGTATCAGGCGATACTTTTGTACGAAAAGAACAAAGACGCGCCCGACGTGCTGAACATCGAAAACGCGTTTTACGATACGCTTACCGAAAGCAAACTGGAAGAGTGCAAAAGCCGTATTTTATCGGCTGCCGCGGCGGCGAAAGAATGCGGCGGAGTGTTCAATTCTCCGTTCGAAAACGTGAACGTTACCGAATATTCGGGGGAACTGCGCGATAAAATTTACTGTGCGGGCGAAGTGGTGGTTACGGAAATTCGGCATTTCCGTTCGTATCTCGCGCTGTTTCTCGATTTGTACCGCCAGAAAATTTCCGCCGTTACGCAGCGCAAGACGGACGAGCTGGTAAGCATCGCGCGGGATTTGCTTTCCGGCGCGTACAACAAATATTTTTCGGGCGTTTCCGAAGCGGAATTTTCGGTGTTTTTCAACGCCTCGCGGCGGCTGGACGAGCTGCTCGAATATTATTTTTCGCATTTTAAAACGCTGGTGGAACCGGACGAAAAAGAATACGAAAAACTTTCCGCCTACCTTGCCGCGGGCGGGGATTACCGCACGGATAAAACCGCCGCGGCTGTGGGTAAACGGCTTTTGAAATCCGCGAAACACGATCTGGACGGCGACGACGTGAACAAGTTTTTGCAGGTGGTTGCCGAAATTTACGAGGCGAAAAAGACGGTGGTGGGCACGGCGCCCGCCAAGGCGTTTACCGACAGGAACGGCAACGTTTCCTGGCGGAAACGCGGCGATTACATGCGCGATCTGAACGACCTGCACACGCGTTGCGCGGGCGTGTTCATGGATTACAATCCGGACGCGTTCAACGGTACCTGTATCCGCGCGAAGAACAATTTTACGGCGCCGGTGCTGGAAGGATTCTTAAAGGCGGCGGATTCGTTCGAAACGGCGAAAAAAAGTTTCCTCACGGCGGTGAACGCGGACGAAAACAAGATCACGCGCGAGGACGTGCCCGACTATTTCTATTCGAAAGCCAGCGCGCTTATCGATAACCTCGATATGCTTGCCAACTGGTGCATGTACAAAAAGACGGTGGCGGAGCTGAAAAAACTTGGCTGCAGCTTTATCGGCGAGGCGCTGGAAAGCGGCAAGCTGACGGGCGCGAACGTGCTGGCGGGCTTTGAAAAGAACGTGTATCAGAACTTCCTTGCCATCAATATCCCCGCCGACCCCGATTTGGCGCGCTGTTCGGTGGGCACGCTGGAAGAAACGGTGGAAAAATTCCGTGTGGCGTGGGATACCTTCTCGGCGCTCACGCGCGAAAAAATCCGCGCCGACCTCATCTCCCGTCTGCCGAAAGACGAAAACGGCGATTACGGGGCGCTGAGCGTGGAAGTATCGGCGTTTTCGCGGCTTTCGAAAACGCAGCTGCGCGGCAGCGGCGTGCGCGGTTTGTTTACGGAAGTGCCGGAGCTGATGAAGCGGGTATGTCCCTGCCTTCTGATGAGCCCCGCCACGGTGGCGCAGTATCTTGCGCCCGAAGCAAACGCGTTCGATCTGGTGATTTTCGACGAAGCTTCGCAGATGACCACGGCGGAGGCGGTGGGCGCGATCGCCCGCGCGAAATCGGCGGTGGTAGTGGGCGATCCGAAGCAGCTTCCGCCTACGGAATTCTTTAATTCCGCCTACGTGGACGAGGATAATCTGGAAAACGAGGATCTGGAAAGCGTGCTGGACGATTGCCTTGCCCTCGGCATGAGCGAACGGCATCTGGTATGGCACTACCGCAGCAAGCACGAATCGCTCATCGCGTTTTCCAACAATATGTATTACGATAACCGCCTTTGCACTTTCCCTTCGCCGGACGCGCTGGATTCCAAAGTGAAATTTATTCAGGTAGACGGCACGTACGACCGCGGATTCACCAAGCGGAACAGAAAGGAAGCGGAAGCGCTGGTTGCGGAAGTGGTGCGGCGGCTGCAGGACCCGATTTTAAGCCGTTCCAGCATGGGTGTGGTAACTTTTTCGGGCGCGCAGCAGGAGGACATAGAAAAACTTCTCACGAAAGCGATTGCGGCGAAAAAGCTGGAAAGCGCGGCGTACGAGCGGGAAGAACCGCTGTTTGTGAAGAACCTCGAAAACGTGCAGGGCGACGAACGCGACGTGATTTTGTTTTCCGTGTGTTACGGACCGGACGCCACGGGCAGAGTTTCTCTGAATTTCGGACCGTTGAATCAGGCGGGCGGCTGGCGGCGGCTGAACGTAGCCGTTTCCCGTGCGCGCGAAGAAATGCTGGTGTTTTCCACGATGACTTCGGGCATGATAGACCTTGCGAAAACTTCCTCGAAGGGCGTGGCGGGTTTGAAGAGCTTCCTCGAATTCGCGGAGCGCGGCAAAACTTCGCTGGCGGTAAAGAGCGGCGCGGGCGCGGCGGGCAATGCGTCGGGCGGCGCAAGCATCGGCAAATACATCGCGGCGGAACTTTCTTCGTACGGGTACGAATGTCGTTACGACGTGGGCGCCAGCGAATTCAAAATCGATGTGGCGGTGGTAGACCCGAAGAACAAGCACGAGTTTATTCTGGCAATCCTCTGCGACGCGAACAACGAATTTTCGGTGAAGGACAGAAACGTATTGCAGGTGCAGGCGCTCAAACGCGCGAACTGGAACGTTCTGCGCATCAACTGCGTGAACTATTACAACAACCCCAAGCGCGAAATCAAGCGCGTGAAAGAGGCGCTCGACAGACTGACGGGCAGCGAAAAGAAGAGCAAGGGCTTTATGCGCTATGCGAAAAATTACCGCGCGGCGGCGGTTACGGCGGCTGCGGGCGGAGAAACGGCGGCGTTCGTTACGGGCGGCGAGCACGACGCGGAAATTGCGGCGCGGCTGAAAGAAATCGTCGCCGCGGAAGAACCGATTTCGCGCGAATTTTTAAAAACGCGGTGCTTAACCACGTTCGGCATCGCGAAATCGGGCGCAAGGATAGACGCGCGCTTAAACGCGCTGATCGATTCGTGCGCGTTTAAAAAGGAGCGCGCCGCGGGCGTGGATTACTACTATAAAAACGACCGCGTGATTACGCAGCCGAAATTCCGTGTGGAAAACGAACCGTGTCTGCGGCGCGGCGAACAGGATTTCACGGCGATAGAAACGCTGTTTTTAATCCGCGCGGCGCTGGAGGACAGGGTGAGTCTGTATTTCGACGAGCTTACCTCGCTGGTTTGCGGCGTGTATAAAGTGAAGCGTCCCACGGAACAGTTCATCGCGTTTTTGCGTTCGTGCGTGGCGTACGGCGAAGAGCGGGGGATTTTGGTGCGCTCCGTTTCCGACCGCATAACTTTGGCGTAATATATAGAGACGCGCTTGAAAAGCGTCGCATTACTGTGTCGAGCTCCGCTTTTGCTTGCTCATTTACGTATAGTAAACTCGCGGCGCAAAATGCTCGCTCTCCTTGTACTGCTCGCTTTTGAAGCGCGTTCGTTTTTGAAACTTGAAATAATGCAATATAATCTTGCTTTCCCCTTTGGAAAAAGGGGCGCGAATGCGCCGACAGAAGATAAAAATACCGTTTGTTTTTCACATATTCAGTACCTGCCAGGCGGCAATGAGTTTTTCCAGCGAAAACGAGGCGTTCGCCGCGCTGGTGGAAGGCAGGCAGATACACGGCATGCCCGTCTTTTCCGCAAGGTATTTCAGGTAGTACTTTTCGGCGGTTTTGCCGTTCACGAAGATGCGCCCGATGCGCGCCGTCTGCAGAATCGGCGTCAGATCGTTGGGCGTTACCTCTTTAACGGAGGCGTCCGCGCTGCCCGAAATCGTGCAGTTTGCAATCACGTCGAACAAGGCGAGGCGGTTGTTTAAAATGAGTTTCTTTTTTTCTTCCACCGTGGCGGGCACGGGCGAAGAAAATACCGCCGCAATCACTTTCCAGAAACGGTTCTGCGGGTGCGCGTAGAAAAATTTTTCCGCGCGGGAAGCTACCGAAGGAAAGCTGCCCAGAATCAGGTTGCGGCTGTGCTCGTTATACAGCGGCGGAATGTTGTGTACCTGTCCGCGCGGCATTCCGCCGTGTTTTGCTGTTTGTGTTTCGGGCGTTGCGTTTTTCATATCGTTCCCTCCGTTTTGTGTTTGTCGATTCCGTTTCTCATTTTGCGGCGCAGGCGGTTGATGTGCCGTTCGAAACTGCCGTCCGAAAGCAACGCCGCCAGCACGTATTGTTCCGTGGCGGGCACGGGGCAGGAATAAAATCCGAGTTCTTCTTCGTACCGCACGGCAAGCGCGGGCGGCAGCAGCATATACCCCGCGCGGAGTGCGGGCGAAAGCGTTTTCGAAAACGTGTTTACGTAAATCACGCGCCCCGACGCGTCTGCGCCGAACAGCGTTTCGGCGGGCTTCGCATACGGCGAAAATTCCGAAAGATAATCGTCCTCCACCACATAGCCGTTTTTTTCGCGGGCGAAGCGCAGGTACTCCGCCTTTTTTGTTGCCGTGGCGGTGGCAAGCGTGGGGTAAGATCGGTAGGGCGTTACGTGCAGCACGTCGGCGTCCGTGGCGGCAAGCTCGCCCGATAAAATGCCGTCCGCGCCGATTTTCAGCAGCCGCACCTGCGCGCCTTTCGCCGCGTACACCCGCGCGATCTGCCCGTAGGCGGGGCTTTCCGTGCCGTAAATTCTGTCGGTGCCGAGCAGTTCGGCAATCACGCCGTACAGATATTCCGCGCCCGCGCCGATGACAATCTGGTTTTCGTTTACGTTCAGCGCGCGGGAACGTAAAAGATAATTTTTCAGCGCCGATTTCAGCTGCGGCACGCCGTTTTTCGGCGGTTTTTCCAACAGTTTTTCGCCGTATTCGGCAAGCACGCGGCGCATCGCACGCGCGTATATGGTAAACGGAAACGTTTCTTCGCGGGCGGCGGGCGCTTCCGCCGCCGCGTCGGACGAGGAGGGCAGGGGCGCGCCGAACGCGTTTTTTTCCCTTTCCGCATCTTTCGCTTCGGCGGCGGCAACCGCGGCGGAATCTACGGTAAAAGAACCGACGGTACAGGAATCGCCCGAAACGGAACCCGCGGCGGAAGAGTAAAAATCGCTTTCGCGGTAAGCGCAGAAAAATCCGCTGCGCTCGGCGGAATCGATATAGCCTTCGCTGCGCAGAATATCCAGCGCGGTTTCGGCGGTGGAAAGCGAAACGCCGTTTTCTTCGGCAAGCGTGCGTTTGGATGGCAGCTTCGCGCCGCACGGGTACGCGCCCGACAATATTTCCGTTTTTAAAAGCGCGTAAATTTTTTCGTATTTTTTCATAGAAGTTCTCCGTAGTGCGGGCGATTTTGCGGGATCCGTCTGCAAGATACAAAATCTGGTATGATAAAATAGTTTTGATTTGGCTATTTTAATGATACCAAAAACAGTATATACTGTAAAAGAAAAACAGTCAAGGAGTTTTCTATGTTTTCGGCAAAAAAATTATGCTATGTCGCGCTGCTCACGGCGTTGAACGTGGCGCTTTCTTCCTTTTCGGTGCCCGTGCCCGGCGGACATTTCTATCTGAACGACATCGCGATTTGTTTTGCTTCGCTGGCGTTCGATCCGCTTTCGGCGTTTATCGTGGGGGGCGTGGGCGCGTTCCTCGGCGATTTCTTCTTCTATCCCGCGCCGATGTTCGTATCGCTTGCCACGCACGGGTTGCAGGCGGTGGCGATTTCGTTGATTTCCGGGGGCGGAAAGGCGTTGAAAAAGGGGTTTTTGTCCGCGGAAAAGCGGGAATTGCCGCGGTTTTATCTTGCCGTGGCGGGGCTGCTTACGGGCGTGGTGATTATGGTAACGGGCTATACGCTGGGCAGAGCGTTTGTATACGCCACGAAGGAATACGCGATTATAAAACTGCCGTTCGAAATTCTGCAGGCGGGCGTGGGCGCGGTGGTTGCGCCGATTTTAGCCTATAAAACGCCGCTGAAAAAGGTGTTTTTCGCCGTCAACAAGAAAAAAGAAGAAACGGATGCGAGCGTTGAAAAGACGAGCGGCGAAAAGACGAACGGCGGGGAACCGACGGGCGATGATGAAAAATAATCGGAAAAAACGCGCCGATTGCGATTTTTTTGCAACGGCGCGCGTTTTTTTCGTCGGAATTTTACACGCCGGCGTTGTTTCGGTTGACATTTTCCGAAAAAAATACTATAATATCTTACGGAAATGAAGTTCTTCCGCAAGGGCAATCTTGAAACCGCGTTCACGCTGATGACTTCTGCGAACTTTTTTGTCGCAGGGCATCGGCTTTTTTCTTGCCCTGAAAGGAGAATGTTATGTCGTTTTTAACTTCGCTTGCCGTTATTTTCCTGTTCGCGCTTCTGCTGGGCGGTCTGTTCAGGAAAATGAAACTTCCGTCGCTTGTCGGCATGTTGCTGGTGGGCATCATAACCGGACCGTATGCGTTCAATCTGATTGCGCCAGGATTATTGAATATTTCGGGCGACGTAAGACAGGTTGCTTTGATTGTCATCCTGACGCGCGCGGGGCTGTCTTTAAACACGAAAGATTTGAAAAAAGTGGGCAGACCGGCGATATTGCTTTGTTTTCTGCCCGCTACGTTCGAAATTATCGGGTATATGGTATTCGCACCCCGTTTTCTGGGGCTGACGCCGAAAGAAAGCGCGCTTGCGGGTGCGGTGATGGGCGCCGTTTCGCCTGCGGTGGTGGTGCCGCGTATGCTGAAACTGAAAGACGAGGGCTACGGAGTTGAAAAAAGCATTCCGCAGATGATAACGGCGGGCGCTTCTTGCG
>DLQW01000097.1:28194-30959 GCA_002474405.1 Christensenella sp. UBA7597
CTTGCGACGATATTTTTGTAATCGTGCTGTTCACGGCGCTGCTTGCCGCGGCAGGTTCCGGAGAATTCGATATGAACATCCTGTGGAAAATTCCCGTTTCGATGGTTACGGGCATCGCCGCGGGCGTTTTATGCGGCGGGCTGTTCGCTCTGTTTTTCGCGCGTTTCCATATGCGCGATACGGTAAAAATCATCGTTCTGTTAAGCGTGCCTTTTCTGTTTGTCGCGCTTGAAAATCTGATGAAAAATTATGTTCCGTTTTCGGGATTGCTTGCGGTGATTTCTCTCGGCGTAACGCTGAATATGAAATCGGCGGAGCGTGCGGAACGGCTTGCGTGCCGATACGGGAAAATATGGGTGTTTGCCGAAATTCTGCTTTTCGTGCTTGTCGGCGCCGAAGCAGACGTTTCTTATGCGGTTGCGTGCGGGGGAAAGGTGCTCGC
The DNA here is from genome assembly GCA_002474405.1 of Christensenella sp. UBA7597. GTDB lineage: Bacteria > Bacillota > Clostridia > Christensenellales > Borkfalkiaceae > Scatosoma. The sequence continues at coordinate 28,637 of DLQW01000097.1, forward strand.
CGTGTTGTTTGCCGCGCTGTCGTTCAGGGTTGCCGGCGTTTTCGTATGCCTGATAAAAACGCCGCTGAATTTCAAAGAACGACTGTTCTGCGCGATTGCCTACCTGCCCAAAGCAACCGTTCAGGCGGCGATCGGCGCGATTCCTCTTACGGCGGGACTGCCATGCGGCAAAATTATTTTAACGTGCGCCGTCCTCGCCATTCTGATTACCGCGCCGCTCGGCGCGTTTGCCACGGACGTATCGTATAAAAAGCTGTTGCAAAAACGGAAACCGGAAGAAGAAAAAGCCGAATAATTTTTAAAGAAGCCTTCCCGTCTTGGGGAGGCTTCTTTCGCGTAGATCGCAGGGATTTTCAACGCCAACCAAACTAACTGACTAACTGATGCTTTTTTTGTATTCGCCGGGGGTCATGCCCGTGCAATTTTTAAAAATGTAGTTGAAATGCGGCAGCGAATCGAAGCACAGCCGCTCCGCGATTTCGGTAAACGAAACCTTGCGGCGGATAAGTTTTTTCGCCTCGTCGGTTTTCAGTTTCAGGTAGGTGCGGTAAATGGTTTTGCCCGTCTGTTTTTTGAAAAACGTGCACAGATGCGTTTTGCCGTAATGGATTTCGGCGCACAGTTCGTCCAGCGAAAACGTGCCGTACACCCGTGCGGAAAGATAGCGGACGATTTCGTCCTGCAGTTCGCCCGAAGAGGCGATTTTTGATACGAAAAACTCCTGCGGCGAAGATTGATTTTCGCATTGCCGCAACAGATAAATCAGCAGCAGTTCCAGCGAATTTTTAATCACCTGTTCGCCGCCCATGTTCGGCTTTTCTTTCAGTTCCAGCTTTTTCAGCGCGGGGTCGAAATCGGGCAGAACAAAAGTGCCGCGCGCTTCGGCAAGCACGTTTTCCAGAAGATACGATAAATTTTCGGGCACGGCGACGGCGCGGTCGGCAAAAAAGCGCAGTCCCTCCGAACGACACACGAACGAGATGATGAAAATATTCGGTTCGAAATCGCGGCATTCCACGTAGTGCGGCAGATTCGGCGGAATAAAATACGTTTCGCCCTGCTTTAAAAGGTGGGGCACGCCGTCCGTAATCACGCAGGCGTTGCCCTTATCCGTATAAATCATTTCCCAGAAATCGTGCGTTTCTTCGGGCGAAGCGTAGCCCTTGAAAAGTTCCTGATAGTGAATCGTAACGATTTTCTGCACGTTTAAAAGGTTATCGATGCGGCGCATATAAAAGCGCGTTCTGCGCGGCGCGTTGTTCATGGCATTTCTCTCCTTCTCATACGATATTATAGCACGGTTTTTCAAAAATGTAAAATATTTCGTGTGTATAATCACCGAAATATTATATAAAAAACGGGAAAGATTTTCTCTTGCGGAACGGGAAAAGAAAGAGTATAATATTAGCCGTAATAAAAATCGCTACGGCGCGCGTTTCGGCGCTTTCGAAAAATTGTTACGGCGGCTGCGGCGAAGAGAGGAGAAGCGGAAAAATGATAAAACCCGTACTGGATAAAAATTTCTATCCGATGATTCAGGCGCTTGCCGATTTCGACAAAGCGGTGAAAGAAAGCAAAAAGGCGAAGAAAGTTACGATTGTCGCAGAAAGAAACGGCGGCTACAATTACGTATATACATACGACGCGTTCGAGGACGGCGTAAACGATAAACTCAATCTGCGCATGGCGGAACGGCTGGCGAAAACCATTCTCTGGGTGGTGGGCGGCTATAAAATTTCCGTGGCGGGCAGCCGTAAAATTTACGAATATTTAAAAGCCGCGTACACGAAGGACGGGATGCGCGCGTTCGACGAAGATTTCATGAGCGGCGTGTACGAACGCCCGTTCGAAGTAACGTACCTTGAAGAAAACGAAGTGCCCGCGCAGAAAAACGCTTCCGTAAAAGTGGGCGGGTATTTGAAAGGCTGCCGCATCGGCTTCGACGCGGGCGGAAGCGACAGAAAAGTGAGCGCGGTGGTAGACGGCAACGTGGTGTATTCCGAAGAGGTGGTATGGAACCCGAAAGTTACGGAAGATCCGCACTATCATTACAACGAAATTTTAACGGCGATGAAAACGGCGGCTTCCAAAATGCCGCGCGTAGACAGCATCGGCGTATCTTCGGCGGGCGTGTACGTGGATAACAAAATCATGGTGGCTTCGCTGTTTATCAAAGTGGATAAAAAGAAGTACGGCGATTACGTAAAAAATATGTACATAAATGTAGCCAAGGAAATGGGCGCGCCCATCGAAGTGGCAAACGACGGCGACGTTACCGCGCTTGCCGGCGCCATCGATCTGAACGATACCGAGGTTCTCGGCA
>DLQW01000068.1 GCA_002474405.1 Christensenella sp. UBA7597
GTTGGGCAGGAAGAACGGGAATCCTTTGCCCTCGTTTAAAATCGTGAACAGCTTCAGTTCTTTGCCCAGCTTGATATGGTCGCGTTTCTTCGCCTCTTCCAGCATGGTGAAGTAAGCTTCCATTTCGTCTTTCTTCGCGAACGCCGTGCCGTAAATACGGGTAAGCATCTTGTTGTGCTCGTCGCCGCGCCAGTACGCGCCGGCAATGCTCACCAGCTTGAACGCCTTGATTTTACCCGTGGAAGGAAGGTGCGGTCCCTTGCAAAGGTCCACGAAATTCCCCTGCTTGTAGAAGGAGATTTCTTCGCCTTCGGGAAGATCTTCGATGAGCTCCACTTTGTAATTTTCCTTGAAGCCCTGCATATATTTAATGGCTTCTTCGCGCGGCAGCGTAAATCTTTCGATGGGGAAATTGCTCTTGATGATGCGCTGCATTTCCACTTCTATCTGCTGAAAATCGTTCATCGTGATTGGCGTGGTGAAGTCTACGTCGTAATAGAAGCCGTTGTCGATCACGGGACCGATGGAAAGTTTGCAGGTAGGGTAAATGGTTTTCAGAGCTTGCGCCAGCACGTGCGCGCAGGTATGGCGGTACACGTGCAGACCGTCGCGATCTTTCAGCGTAACGATTTCAAGCGCGTCGCCCTCTTTCAGAACGTGCGAAAGATCTTTCAGTTCGCCGTTCACGCGGGCGCATACGGCGTTTCTCGCCAGCCCCTCGGAAATCGCCTGCGCCGCCTGCATGCAGGTAGCGTTTTCTTCCACTTTCAGTACGTCGCCGTTTTTCAAAGTGATATTCATAATGAGTTCTCCTCCGTTTTTTTCGTGTTTCGTAAGCGTATATTATATGCCGTAATTCCGTGTTCCGGGCAAATAAAAAAGCGCCTCGAACAATGCCGCGTTCCGCCTGCTTTCCGCAAGCGAAAACACACTGTTTAAGGACGCAATCATTGCGCGGTTCCACCTTAATTGCCGGGCGCCGCGCCGAAAATTCCGCGCGCGACCGACCGCTTTATTTATGCCGTTTTATCAAATCCGTACGCAAAGCGGTTTCGCGTTTTCCGGGATAAGCCGTCTTGCAGCCGAAGGACAGCCTCTCTGTGTACCCGCCGACGAAAAGTTACTTGTCTTTACGCAGCCGGACGGAACTCCCGACCGACTATCGTTATTTTAACCCTTTCGCGGAAATTTGTCAACGGTTTTTCGGTGGATTTTTTAACTTTTCGCGAATTTTTGTATCAGGAACAGAAAAACGTTTTTTCGGGATAATATTTTTTTAAGAACGCGCGCGTTTTTTCCGATTGTCCGCCGAAGCAATACACAAGTTTCGCCGAGGATAACAGTATTTCTTTCGGCGCCGAATATTCGCCCGTGAGCGCGCTTTTTTTCAGCGGACGATATTCTTCGTCGTACGCCGTATCGCCCTGCAGAAACACGCGCGTTTTTCCCTCGGAAACCAGAAATTCGATAAACGAATCGAGCGCCTCGCGCGAAAACGTGGCGGGCACGTACGATGCGATGCGCTCCCAGCTCTTTTTCAGTTCCTGCATGCGGAAGAAAAACACGCCGTCCAGAAGATATTCCTCCAGCCCGGAAAGACGCGCTTTCACGTATTCCTTATCCGCTTCGAAATCGGCGGCGACCAGCGCCGTCAGAAGAATTTCCCGCTCCTCGTTTTCCAGCGCGGGCAGCGGCAGCAGCCGTTTGAAAAAACGGTATTTGTACGATAAAACCAGCACTTCCGCCACGGCGCAAACCGTTTCTCCGCGGACGTACGGTTCGTACAGTTTTTCCGTGGAAAATTCCAGCGAAGTTCTGCCGGATCGCCCGGAAACGCCCGCAACGCAAGGCAGAGCGGCATATTTGCCGCTCACCCGTTCGCTTACGTAGGCTATACATTCGTCAGGTTTTCCGTCCTTCGACACTCGTATTTTTTCCACGCTATTATTGTATGCCAAACGCCGCGAATTATTTGACTTATATTTATTTTTCTGCTATAATATAGCATGAAATTTTTTGCGACGGCGGAAATTAAGGCGGCATTCCCCCTTTCCGCACGCAAGTACGGAGGCAAAACAAGGTATGGACGTAAAAGCGGTAGAAAGCAAATGGCAGGCGCGTTGGGAGAAGGACAAGGAATACGCGTTCAACAAAAAGAACGCCGATAAAAAATGGTACGTTCTGGAAATGTTCTCCTACCCTTCGGGCGCAAAACTGCACGTTGGGCACTGGTACAATTACGGACCGGCGGATTCTTACGCGCGGTTCAAAAAAATGCAGGGTTTCGAAGTGTTTCAGCCGATGGGCTTCGACGCGTTCGGTCTGCCCGCGGAAAATTACGCCATAAAAACGGGAATCCATCCCAAAGATTCCACCGAACAGAATATCGCCACCATGGAAAAACAGCTGAAGAACATGGGCGCGATGTTCGACTGGTCTGCGGAAATCAAAACCTGCGAACCCGATTATTACAAGTGGACGCAGTGGCTGTTCATCGAACTGTATAAAAAAGGACTCGCCTACCGCAAGCAATCGCTTGTGAACTGGTGCCCTTCCTGCGAAACGGTGCTTGCCAACGAACAGGCGGAAGGCGGCGTATGCGAACGCTGCGGCTCCCCCGTGCTTCGCAAAAACATGACGCAGTGGTTTTTGAAAATCACGGAATACGCCGAAGAACTCCTCGACGGTCTCAACGACCTCGACTGGCCGGAAAAAACCAAACTGATGCAGAAAAACTGGATCGGCAGATCCACGGGCTGCGAAGTGATTTTCGAATGCGAAACGGGCGACCCGATTACGGTATTCACCACGCGTTGCGATACCCTTTTCGGCGTGAATTACGTGGTGTTGGCGCCCGAACATCCCTTGGTGGAAAAACTGAAAGCGGCGCATCCCGAACGCGCGAAAGACATCGACGATTACGTAGCTTACGCGGCTTCCGCGAACGACATCGACCGTCTTTCCACCGCGCGCGAAAAAACGGGAACGTTTACGGGCGCCTACGCTACGCACCCGCTCACAGGCAAAAAAGTGCCCGTGTATATCGCCGATTACGTGCTGTATTCGTACGGAACGGGCGCCGTGATGGCGGTTGCCGCGCACGACGAACGCGACTTCGAATTCGCGAAAAAATACTCTCTGCCCGTAACGCAGGTAGTGCAGAAAATCGGCGAAGAAACCGTTCTTCCGTTCACCGAGGACGGCATTTTGGTAAACAGCGGCGAATTCGACGGATTGTCCGGCGAAGAAGCGCGCAACGCCATCGCCGCTAAACTGACGAAAGCGGGAAAAGGCGGCAAAAAAGTCAATTACCGCCTGCGCGACTGGTCGGTTTCCCGCCAGCGTTACTGGGGCGCGCCGATTCCCATGATCCACTGCGAAAAATGCGGCGCGGTGCCCGTACCCGAAAAGGATTTGCCCGTAAAACTGCCCTACAACGTGGAATTTCGTCCGAACGGCAAATCTCCTCTCGCTTCGTGCGAAGAATTCATGAATTGCACCTGCCCCGTCTGCGGCGGCAAGGCGCGGCGCGATCCCGATACGCTGGATACGTTCGTGTGCTCTTCGTGGTATTATCTGCGTTACCCGGACGCGCACAACGATAAACAGGCGTTTTCGAAAGAAACGGCGGATAAGATGCTGCCCGTAGACGTATACGTCGGCGGCGCGGAACATGCCTGCATGCACCTTCTGTACGCGCGTTTCATTACGAAAGCTTTGCGCGACATGGGCTATATTTCTTTCGACGAGCCTTTTAAACGGCTGGTACATCAGGGCGTGATTTTGGGTCCCGACGGCAACCGCATGAGCAAATCGAAAGGCAACGTGGTTTCGCCCGACAAATACGTGGAAGAATACGGTTCCGACGTATTCCGCCTGTATCTGATGTTCGGCTTTTCTTACACCGAGGGCGGACCGTGGAACGACGACGGCATCAAGTCGGTGGCGAAATTCGTGGAGAGAATGGAGCGCCTGATTGTAAAAGCGGCGAAATACGAGCCGATGAAAAAAGGCTTCGTGCTTGCCTCCGCCGAAAAAGAACTGGACTACGCGCGCAATTACGCCATCAAGAGCATCACGCGCGACGCGGAAGCGTTCTCCTTCAACACTTCGGTGGCAAGACTGATGGAATACGTGAACGCCCTTTCCAGATACGATTCGCTTGAAAACAAAAACGAAAGCTTCATGCGGCTTTGCACGGAAGACCTCGTGCGCATGTTTGCGCCGTTCGCGCCGCATACCGCGGAAGAGTTCTGGGAAATGCTGGGGCATAAGAGCTCGGTATTCGAAGAACGCTACCCCGTGGCGGACGAAAGCGCGCTGGTGAAAGACGAAACGGAATACGCCGTACAGGTAAACAGCAAAATCAAGTGCAAAATGATGGTTGCGAAAGACGCTTCGGAAGATGAAATCAAAGCCGCGGCGTGCGCGCGCGAAGAAGTCGCCCCGCTGCTGGAAGGAAAAACGCTGAGGAAATGCGTCATCGTTCCCGGCAGACTTGTAAATTTAATCGTCGGTTAAACTTAAAAACGTCAATTAAAAATTCACGCGGACGGGAGCCTTGCTTCCGTCCGCGTTTGCTACAATCATACATAAAATTCTGAAAGTTAATTTATATCGTTGACTTTTTATACAACTTATGATATACTGTAAATACCACATTATTTTTGAATAATTTTTCATCAGGGGGGGGTACTCTACCCTTTTGAGGGCGATTTATGCTATCGGTAGCAATATACGGAATCGCCTCAAAAATCGTTCTCAATGATTATTCGAAAATAGTGTGGTAACTATGCGAAACGTATGTTCTACAGAGTGTCGTTTCTCATAGGAACGGCACTTTTTTTGTACCTTTTTCGGTACAAGCATTATGCTAACATTAAAAAACACCGGTTAACGGCAAAGCGAATCATAAATTATCGGAGGAAAAACTTATGGCGACAACAAATCAATACGAAACAATGAGCGCTATTACGGCTCTTAATTTCGCAAGAGAAGGAAATTTACTATTGCCCGATATTCAAAGAGAATACGTTTGGAATGTAAATGAAATCGAAGCATTATTTGAATCAATTACGGATAATTACCCTATCGGGTCTTGTATTTTTTGGAAAACAAACAGGTCAATCATCAATAAAGAAAAACCGAATCTATATTGTTTTTTGCGTACTTTTAAAACAGATACTGCAAAAAATGAAAAAGTGCCCGAAGTCTTAGTCAACGAAGCCGATTATTATATTGTACTTGACGGACAACAAAGAATTACTTCTTTAAATATTGCTTTATTCGGAACTTATACATATTATAAAGGAGGAAAAGGACACCTTCGCACAAACCCTAAATCTTGGGTAACGAAAGAACTCTATTACAATCTCGATTACTATAAGACAAACGACGGCGACGATGAACATCCACGCAAACGTTTTTGTTTTTTAACAAATGAAGAAGTCGAAACAGGTAATTATTTTAAGGTAAAAATCTTACTTGGATTCAAGAATTTGCAAGAATTTATCAAATATATGCTCAATGCAGGCTTCGACGATCAAAGCATTAACGACTTATCCGTATTATTTGAACGACTTTACTCCTCGTCAGGAAACGGTTTGATACATTATTATTGCATCGCCGAAAATAATTACGACGACACACTCGATATTTTTGTGCGTGTAAACTCCACGGGGCGAAAATTATCTAAATCCGATTTGCTTTTTTCCACTTTGATAGACGGTTGGAAAGTCGGGAAAGAAAGCGTTGATCAGCTTTTGGAAGATATGAATCGTCAGGGCGACGGCTTCGCTTTCAACCGCGATTATTTAATGAGGCTTTGTCTTGTGCTCACCGACTCAAATACAAATCTGAAAATCAACTCTTTTAACAAAACCGCCGTAACAAACATCAGAAACGAATGGAATCATATTGCCGATACTTTATTCAAAACCGTTTCTGTGTTAAAAAATATCGGAATAAGCCACGAAAATTTATGTTCGTATAATGCCACTATGCCGATAGCCTACTATATCTACAAAGGCGGAATAATTCAAAACGAGGAACAAGAAAAAGAAGTCAGAAAATTTTTGTCTGTTTCTTTTGCGAAAAGATTATTCGGCATTGCAAGCAACGAAGCTTTGAATGCTACAAGAAACGCGCTGAAAAATATCGACTGCGCGCAAACACCGTTTTCCCTTGCGTTATTTAAAAATATAACGCTAACAGGCGCCAGAACTTTCACTGTAACCGAAGCGGACATAGATTACTGGCTGGACAACTACGAAAAGGGACAAAATACGTATATTTTATTGTCTCTGCTTTATCCCAATTTAAAATTAAGTCAATTTTCTTTTCATCAGGATCATTGCCACCCATACGCGGGATTTGAAGAAAAACATATATCCGAATTAGGATTACCGCCCGAAAAAATAGAAGAATGGAAGAAAAAAAGAAATTTACTGCCCAATCTGCAATTTTTGGAAGGTTCGGAAAACGAAAGTAAAAATCATACGCCGCTGAAAAAATGGGTATCGCCGAGTCGGGATTTTTTGTACCACCCGAAAGACGTTTCGCTGGAATTAAAAGATTTCGATACTTTCTTCGAAGCAAGAAAAACATTGATGAAAAATAAGTTAATGGAAATTTTTGAAATATAAATTACGTATACAGAAAAAAGGCGAAGAAAAAATTTCTTCGCCTTTTTTCGTTGCAAACAAAATCTTTTTTACAGCGCCGTACCCCTTTTCGGCAACGTAAACGCCGAAAGATCCGCGCCCTCGTTTTTCAGCAGCGCGATTTTCCTATCGATGCCGCCGGCATACCCCGTCAGGTTTCCGCTTGCGCCAACCACTCTGTGGCATGGAATCACAATCGAAATCGAATTATGCCCCACCGCGCCGCCTACCGCCTGCGCCGAAACGCGTTTTCCCGTTTCGTTTGCGATTTGCTTCGCGATGTTTCCGTAAGTCATCGTCTGCCCGAACGGAATCGTCAGCATAATTTCCCACACGCGCCTGCGGAAGAGCGAAATGCCGTCCATGGAAAGCGGCGGCATAAAATCGGGCGCCTTCCCCGTAAAATAAATATCCAGCCACTTTTTCGTCTGCGCAAACACCGGCAGTTCTTTTTCTTCATATCCGCGGGGCAGCGTGTCGGCAAAATATTTCTGCCCGTCCAGCCACAAGCCCGTCAGCGCCTGCCCGTTGCTTGCCATCGTGATTCCGCCTACCGGCGATAAATACTTATCCGTATAAAACATATTACTTCCTCCGTTTATTCTGTTTTTCGTTTTTCTGTTTCGGCGCGCAATCTTTCAGTTCCGGTATCGCGCCGCCGGCAACCGCCCACAAATATAAACTGGCAACACTGCAATACGGCGAAAATTTACGGCGATATTTTTCAAACAATTTCTTATCAATTTTTCTATGGCGATACACCATGCGCAATCCGCGCAATATCGCCAGGTCGCCGAAACTGAAAACGTCCGGGCGTTGCAGACAAAACAATAAAATCATCTCGGCTGTCCATAAACCGATGCCTTTCAGAGACGCCAAAGCCTCCGTCGCCTGTTTATCCGGCATGCGCTCTACCGCAGCCAAATCAAACTCGCCGCTTTCTGCTTTTCTCGCAAAATCTTTGATATACTCCGCTTTTTTAAACGTAATGCCGAACGATTGCAGCGTTTCCACGCTTACACCGGACAAGGCGCGGGAATCAACCGTACCGAACGCCGTTTTCATTCTTTGCCATATCGTAGACTGAGCTTTCGTAGAAATCTGCTGTCCCACGATATGATGCACCACCGACGAGAACAAGTCGGGATCCGCCTCCCTCTCGATTTTCCCGATTGTGTCGATGCATCGAGCTAAGCGGGCGTCGCGCGATTTCAGATATTCGGTTTCTTTTGCGCCGTATTCGAAAAATTTCGCCATATCCTTGACATTCCGTTGAATTTTTATTATAATTATATCACATTTTCCGCTAATGCGTTATCATAAAAACACCGAAATTTATCATAATATCGTCAGGATGAATATATGCAACAAGCTCAAATCGTCAATTCCGTCAATCTGTATTCGGGAACGGACTTTCCCTATCTGGTTTTAAACGTCGACGGAGAACGCGGCACGCCCGAAAACACAGGCTTCCATACGGTACACTGGCACGAAGATATCCAATTCGTCCTCGTTTCCCGCGGAACGGTTTTCGTGAAAACTTTGGACGCGCGCATCGTTCTCGCGCAAGGCGAGGGCTTATTTATCAATAAAAACGTCGTGCATTTTATCGATAAAAGTGACGGCGCATACCAAAGCTTCATTTTCCCCGATTATTTTCTTAAATTTTATTTCGGCGCGCCGGCAGAACGCCTTGCCAACAAACTTATCGGACAAAATTTTCTGCCTGTGTACAAGTTTTGCGAAGAACAGGCATGGCATTCCGACGTTCTGGAAAAACTGCGCACTCTTTCGGAATTAGAAAAAAACAAAGACGACTTGTATCCGTATCGCGTACTTTGTACGCTTTCCTCGCTGTGGCTGCTTATGCTAAGCAATATTCCCGCAGGCACCGGCAAAAAAGAAACAACCGCAAGCGCGCGGACAAAACGTTTTCTCGAATATATCCACGGGCATTATTCCGAACCGATTTCCCTTACGTCGATAGCCGACGCTGCACATGTAAGCGTATCCGAAATTTTACGTTGTTTTAAATCGAACATGAACACCACGCCGTACAAATATGTTACGGAACTGCGTTTGCAGAAATCCGCGGAAATGCTGAAAAACACACATCTGACCATTGCCGAAATTTCGGATATGTCGGGCTTTTGTTCACTCAGTCATTTCGGAAAATGTTTCAAAGAAAAAACAGGATATTCTCCGAAAGAATACCGTAACAAAAACCGAAGTCTATAAAAGTCGCAGTCTCGCGTTTTTCCGCGGGGCTGCCGTATCGTTGACAATATTTTTAAAATTTCACCGTAAATTTGCTGCCTTTGCCAAGTTCGCTTTCCACGCCGATCTGCCAGCCCGCTTTCACGCAAATTTTTTTTGCCACGGCAAGCCCCAGCCCGAATCCGCCGTTTTTGCCGTTATGCGATTTGTCCACGGTGAAAAACCGCGAAAACACCTTTCCGAGATTCTCTTCCGAAATGCCTATGCCGGTATCTTCCACTTCCAGTTTTTCCCGGTTCAGCGTTACCGTAACCGAACCGCCCTCTTTATTGTACTTGACGGCGTTCCGCACCAGATTTCCGAATAATTCGCTCAGTCTTTCGTGGCGGCTGAGTAAAATCACGTTGTCGTCGATATGCTCGATAATCGTAACTTTTCTCTTATCCGCTTCCGGTTTCAAAGCGCTCAAAGTTTCCCTTGCCAGCGCCGAGAAATTCACTTCGTACGCGGGCAAATCGTCGCTTTCTATTTCGCTGTAATTGATGATGCACGCAATCAGATTCGTCAGCCTGTCGCTCTGCGTTAAAATCGTTTTATACGCCAGCGCTTTCTGCTCGTCGGACATTCCTCCCGCGCTCAGAAGTTCGGCATAGCCGCGGATGGAAGTCAGCGGCGTGTTCATTTCGTGCGTAACGTTGGAAATAAATTCGTCTTTCGAAGCCCGCGCCTGCTCCACCGCCTCTTTTTCCGCCTTGATTTCTTCCATCTGACGGTTGATATTGCGGCTGCGTTCGTTCAGAAGTTCCGCTACCGGCTGCAATTCGGAATATTTCGAAGTAACGCTGTCGTTATTCGCCGCTTCCGCAGCAAGTTTTTTCACGGGCGTTACCACGATATTCGTGGCGGCGAACGCCGTAGCCACGCAAAGCAGCAGCATCACCGCAAAAAACGAAGCCAGCGTGGGCAGCGTTTTAACGAAAATCAGCCAGTCGCTGTCGGTTACGATCGAAATGCGCACCAGATACGAGCCGCCGAAATTACGGCAATAATACATCATGTTTTTGCCGATCGTGGCGCTGGAACGCACCGCAAACCCGTCGCCGTTCTTCCCGTTTTCCAGCGCTTCGATCACTTCCTCGCGGTTCGAATGGTTGGTTTCCGGTTTTTCGGCTTCGCTGTCCGCCAGAACGTTCCCCTGCGCGTCCATAAACGTAACGCGCGCGCCGTTCAGTTTTTCCGAAAACGCCTTCGCTCCCGCCTCGTCCAACGGGTATTCGCTTTCGGCATACTCGTTCATATACACGCTTAAATAACTTCTGCCGTCGTCCACCGAAGATTTATAATACACCTGCGTGCTTGCCAGCCCGAACATCAGCACGCAAAACAGCGTAATTCCCAGCGATAACAGCCATACTCTCCACTTCATATCCTTTTTTCTCCGTTATGTTTCCGCCGCCCGGAAGGCGACGTTCCGTTTCCCGTCGTCAGTCCTCGGCAAGTTTATACCCTACCCCGAATACGGTTTCTATTTTTATTCCCAGTTTTCTCAACCGCGCCACGTGGTTATCCAGCGTCCTCGTTTCGCCCGCGTCGTACCCCCACACGTCGGTTAAAAGCCTGTCGCGCGAAAGCACTTTTCCCTTGTTTTCCATCAGTACGCGCAAAAGCTCGTATTCCTTTCTGTTCAGCGCCACCGCTTCGCCGCCCACCGTACACGAAAACGTCTCCGTGTTCAGCGTAACGTTCCCCGCAGCCAGCTGCGCCGGCTTCTTCTTTTCGCGGAGTCTCGCGTTCACCCGCGCGGTAAGTTCCAGCACGGAAAACGGCTTCGAAACGTAATCGTCCGCCCCCAGATTCAGCCCGTTTACTTTATCTTCCTCTTTGGAAAGCGCCGAAAGAATGATACATGCGACTTCGGGGTATCTGCTTTTCACGAATTGCAGCGCGTCCAGTCCGCTGCCGTCCGGCAACATGATA
>DLQW01000024.1:0-4009 GCA_002474405.1 Christensenella sp. UBA7597
TTGTTTTATTTTGCCTTTTCGGCAACCCGAAAACAAGCACGGAGAAAATTTTTTTGCGAGTTTTTATGGGTGGCGGACAAAACGGAAGTCAACGAAACAGCCGAAAAATTAGCGCATAAAAATAAAGCCGACTTCAACTAAAAATTGAAATCGACTTTACTGTTATTTACAAATTTTACGCGTTAATTTTTGCCGTTGACTTCCGTTTTTCTCTGTGCTACCCACACCCACCGAAAAGGCAAATTATTATTTGACATTAAAAGTTTCTTGAAAAGAGAACTGCTCTATTGCTTTTCAGATTCGCGGTATGGTATCATATATTTTCTCCGTTAGGTAATCCGAGCCGCCTATTTTGGCGGCTCGAATTTTTTATTGTTTAGTTTGCATTACAGGCTTATCCAAAGCACGGGAACTATGCCGTAATTTTGATTGTCGGCGTAGGGACAATCATACTGCTTATACGGATTCGAGCCTAATGTATCGGCATAACTGTATCCCCATACGACATCGCCATAGCCGTTTCTCGGCGTTCTGAAAATATAACTTGCGCCGTTCGAGTAAACCGTTTCTCCGTTCTTGATTGCCGCTTTCAACAATCCGCCCATTGCCTTATAATAATCGGCATGTCCGACGTAATTGTCGTTATTCGTCAAATTGGGCTGGAATCTGGGAAGCGTCAAAAACTCTTGCAACGAAAGCAAGAAAATCTTATCTTCCGTGTCGGGATTATTATAGTCCTCGTTGGGCGACTTATCTTTAAGTCTGAGCGTCCCGTCGTATGCCGAATTGTCGATTTTGGTCGTTTGGATAATCTCTTTTTGCAAATCGGTAAACGCTGTGTTGTAGAACGTATCGTTAAGCCATTTGCGGATATAACTGTATTCCCAGTTGTAAGCGGCGGTTTCGTCCGGGACTTCTTCCGAATCGACGTAATACGAATCGCCGACTTTTTTCACTTGGTCTTGGAAAGGCTTGACGTCGAGCGCAAGTTCTGCCATAAGCATAGCCTTGCCGTTTTCCTTATCTTCTTTGAGAATAACCCATTTTATCGGCTCAAACTTGAACCAGTACACGTCGCCTTTTATATACTTATAATCCTTTTGATAAAATGAACTGTCGGCAATTTTTGCAAGACAAGCTTCCCTTTGGGTGTAATCTTTGATATAAATTCCGCGATAAGTTACACCGTCAAGCGTTATGTCCTTGAATGCGATATTTTCCGCGAGTTCGCCGAATTTGCGGTATTCGAGATATTCCCAACCCTCTATTTCGGCGTCGGTCAAATCTTCATATTTATCCACACCCGTAGCAGAGTTGAGTTTTGCTATCAGGCTTTCGTCCTTAACCTGCGATTGCGGATAACTTCCAAAGATGATACCGTCCTTAGTTCTTGTGTACGCAGGCTCTTGCCAGATAGCGGTAAGGGTAATATCTCCGCGCATAGTGGCGGTTATTTCGGTCATTACAACATCGTAAGCGTTCTTCCACCCCTTAAAGGTGTAGCCGCTCTTTTCGGGCGTAGGCAAAGCAAGCGGAAATTCGCTTTCATTGCTGTAAGAAGCAAGGGCGGTAACGCCTTCGGCAAAACTGCCGCCGTCAAGGTTGTAAGTTATGTTGTAGTTGTATGTTTCGGGCTTGTTTTCGCCTATGATAAACACCGAGAAACTGCTCGTTTCAAAGGACAATTTGCCGTCTTTTACCGTTGCGGGCAAAACCTCCATTTCACATTTTGAAGCCCTTTTATTTTTTGCCGTTTTTGCCCGTTTTTCCCTACACACGATTTTTTATACGTGTATTTTTCTGCCGTTCAGAACGTAGGAAAAAGCGAAAATTTCGCCTCGTCCGAAACGTTGCTCCGCAAAAATCCGCTTCCCCGGAAGGTCCTCTTAAAACTTAAAACTTAAAACTGCCTCTGCCCGTCAACACGCCGCAGCCCGTTTCCGCAGCGGATCACTGCCAGTCCACCAAAGTTACCGCGCCCGTACGGGAATCGATTTCTATTTCGATTTTATATCCGCCCAGACGGCTCACTTCAAGTTTATATTTATAAAACGAATTTTTCAGTTTCTTCGTAAATTCAAGGTCTTTCTCAAAATCTTTGATATAGGCGTCCCCCGTCGCTTCCGACGAAGCGCAATTCGCCGAATAATATTCCAGAGCAATCGTTTTCGCCTGCGTTTCCGAAATTTTCGTCTGTTTTTTCGCCGCTCCCACCGCCGTGCCGATAATTCCGCCCGTTACGGCACCTGCCACGACGATTGCGGAAACCAGCGAAATCAGAAGCGCCCGCACCGACGAACGTATTCTGTGCCGTTTTCTTGCTTTTTTCACCTGTTCCTCGTCGGCCGCCTCCAAAATTTCTCCCGCCGCAAGGCAGGCGTTTTCCCCGTCCGCGCCGCCGTCCGCAGGAGACGCGCTTTTCGATTTCTCCTTTTCCGCAGCTTCGAGGATTTCGCCCAGCTTTCTCGCTTTGGCAATCTCTTCTTCCACATAAGAGCGTTCTTCTTCGCTCGCCGTGCCGTTCCTGTATTTTTCGTACAACGTTTCGAAACTCATTGTTTCCTCTCCAGAATATTTTTCATATTTTCGCGTGCCCTGTATAAAAGCACCTTCACGTAATCTTCCGTTTTTCCCGTAACGCCCGCAATTTCTTTGATGCGCAGTTCTTCGAAATAGAACAGCAACACCGCCTCTCTCTGTGCCTCCGGCAACAATTCTATCGCCTTGTACAGCGATTTATACCTCTCGTCCCTGATGATTTTATCAACGGCGTTTTCGCTTTCGTCTTTCATTCCTTCGTCAATCGCGGCATACCGTTTCCGGTGTTTCAGCATATCGAAACACACGTTCCGGCAAACCTTCATAAGCCACGGCTTAAAACTTTTTATTTCGCCGTCGCCGCCGCGCAACGCCCTGAAAAACGCCGTTGATACCGCGTCCTCCGCCAAAGCCTTGTTTCCCGATAAAGACAGGACGTAGAGCAGCGCGTCGTTATAATATTTTACAAACAACTCCTCCACTACGTCGTTTTTCATTTTCAGTCGTTCGGCTCCTTTTCCGCGGAAAGTATTTTTCCCGTTTTTGCGTCTATCAGATATTCGTATTCGTATCCGCGCGTTTCGAATTCCACTTCGTACACGTATACGCCTTTCTTAATTTTCAGCTTCGCTTCCTTTTTCAGCATCCCGCTTTGCGTTATTCCCGAATGCGCCGAAGCGATTTCAATCGCCGCGTCCGCCCCGATGTATTCGCCGCCGTCCGAAGGAAGTCGTTTTTCCCCGTCGATTTTTCGTTCGATAATCGCGCCGCTTACGGCATTCATCTCGTATTCATACTCCGCGCCGCCCGCGGTGAACTCGACTTCATAGATATGCGCGCCGTTATCTTTATCGAATTTCGCTTTGGTAAACGTCGCGTTTTCCGCCGGAACGCCGCTGTCCGCCAGCGCGATTTCTTTCGCTTGCTCCACGGAAATGTACGAAAGAGAATCGTCCGCAGGTTTTGGAACGATAACGCTGAAATCGTCGATTTCCAGCGTATATATTTCCCCCGTAGCGGCAATCAGCTCGTATTCGTACTCGCTTTCGCCGTAAGAAAATTCCACTTCGTACAAATACATTCCGTCGTCGAAATCGAAGTCCGTTTCCATATCCAGAACGTCCGTTTCCGCATATCCGGCGTGTTGCAGAGCAATTTCTTTCGCGCGGGCTTCGCCGATATAATTCGCATCAGGCGCCGAAGGCGCGGCAGGCAAATCGTCTTTCGCCACGTTCTGCCCGTTCACCGAAAGTTTTACGATATCCCCCGTGTCGCCGTCGATGCGATAAGCGTATTTCACGTTTCCGCACACAAATTCCACGTAATAATACCTGCCGCCGTCTTTCTCTTCCGCGATTATTTTCTGCGCCGCTACGCGGTTTTCAGTCATGCCGGAATGTAAAAGCGCAATCGATTCCGCCTGCGCCCTTGTAATATTGAAATTTTCCGCGCCGTTGTTTTTCGTTTCGCA
>DLQW01000024.1:4044-7550 GCA_002474405.1 Christensenella sp. UBA7597
TTTTCGCACGCCGTAAATCCGCACAGGAACAGCGCGCCCGCAAATGCGCCTGCCGTAAGCATTTTCATTTTGTTCTTCATGTTTTTCATCGTTTTTCGTACTCCTTGTTTTCGTTGTTTTTTCGCTTTACGCTTCAAGTACTTGCACTTATAAGACGTCCGGAAACGAAAAAAGGTTACAAAAATCGCGAAAAAATTTTTTCGGCAAAACAACGCCGCCGCCCGCCCCGTATACAAAGTCGTTAGCAAATCGTATATAGTACCGTATACCGATTATATTGAATTTTTGCGGAAAAGTCAACGGAAAACGCACCCGTTTTTCGGGAAAGCCCTTTGCTGCCGATTGCCCCGACAAGACGCTTTTGCAGGCATAAAAAATCCCCCGGCTGTCGTCGGGGGAAAACAATTTTTCAAACGCTTTACTTTTCGTACTCCTCAAACGGATCGCGGATTACCGCATACCCTATCGCGGCGTCGCTGAGTCCCGTGTACACTTCGGCAAGCCCGCCGTGGAGGCGTTTCACGCCCGCGGTAAACGTTACGTCGCCGAGGTCTCCGCGCTTTTTCGGCGAATCGGGGAAGCAATCTCTCGTAACAATCAGCTTGTTCTGCGTAATTTCGCGCGTAACGGGGTCGATCGCGAAAGCCATGCCGTAATAATGCAGCAGCTGCTTTCCGTTTTCTTCGTACGTTCTGCACGCCTTATGCCCTACGGCGCCGAGCTTCCCGTTTTTCAGAACGGTCAGCTGATTCACGCCGCCCCATTCGTCGTCCTCAAATAATTTTTCAAGGTACGGCGCGTTTTCAATCGTTTCGGCGGTCAGGCAGGAAAGACTGTTTACCACGGTAAATCCCACCTTGGCGATACATCCGTACTTTTCCATGCTCGCGCCCTGCGGACGGCTGCACACGGCAATCTTCCCGTCCGGCAGCTGCACCAGCCGGATATCCTTCATCTGCGCGGGGCCGGAAAGAAACTTTTCCAGCTTAAACGGCGTTCCGATGTAAAAATCGGTATGCCAGTGCGTATCGCCGCCGGGCACCGTCGGAAATTCCACGCTCACGCCGCCGAGCACGAGTTTCCCGTCCACGAACGTAACGAACGGGTCCTGAAGCGGCAATTTTTCGGTATTTTCGGCAAGATTCCACACCCCGTCCTTTTCGCCGCGGACAAAGAATCTCACTTCCGAAACTTCGCTGTCGCGTTTTTCCACTCTCGCGGCAATATATTCTTTGCCTTCCCAAATAAACGGAACGGACGGATTATAAGCGTCGAAGCCGTCTATGCCGTTCATTTTTTCCACTCTCGCGTTTTTGATTTCTTTTTCTTCCTGAAAACGCCCGTAAGCGTCTTTCGCCGAAACGGCGGGTACGGTTTTATAAAACATACTTCACTCCTTGTCGTGTTTTTTCTTTTTCAGCGCCGCGGCTGCACAAAGCCCGCAAGCCGCCGCCAGAGCCGCGCTCATCGCGCTTCCTTTGCAACCCTTTTTCTTATCGCCCGAATCGGGTTCTTCCTGCGAACCGGCTGCGATTTCGAATTCAACGCTGCCCGCGTCCGAAGCGTAATACGCGCTTGCCGTCGCCGTTACCATCACCGTGTATCTGCCTTCGCGCTGCAGCATCGAAAGGTCGTAAGAGGTTCCCGTTACGGTCAGCGTAAGCAGTACGCCCGTTTCGTTGGAAACCACCAGCGAATAGCTTTCCGCATGCTCCACGGCGTTCCAGGAAACCACCTTGCCGTTCACCGTAACCACGGGCTCGGAAAGCGTTCCCAGCTTCTTCACGCCGGAACCCTGCGTCATTTCGATCAGCTCCGCCTGCGCAATCTTCACCACGGGCGAATCCACGCCCGCAAACCCGTCGGAGGTCGCGCCGAACACAATCTGCACTTTATGCGTTCCTGTAATCGCCGAAGCCGGACCGTCCTTTCTCGTGTTCAGAACGTTCACGATGTCCACCGGCACGTCCTTATCTTCGGTCAGCCCGTGAATATCAAACGTATTGTCCGCAAGATAATACGCCTTGCCGTCAATCATAATTTTCAGGAAGTAGCCGCCTTGGCAGCCTTTCGCGAAGCGGATGGCAAGAACGGGCGAGCGGTCGAAATTCAGCGTCGTCGAAAGGGTAAGCACGCTGCCCCAGTTCGTATACGGAACGGTGATCGAAGCGATTCCCGTCGCCTCGTCGAACGCCGCCGTTGCCTGGTTGTCGTTCGAAGTCATCGCCGCGAATTTTTTGGCGTTGTAATGCTCGATTACGTTCGTATAGAACGCATACGTTGCCTTTTCGCCGTCAAGATATACGGCGCCGTCGCCCTTCGCCGTAATTTCCAGCCGGTAATTGAACGCGCTCAGCCCGATTTCCGCCAGATTCAGCGAAGTTCCGTTCACGTCGCCGGAGAACAACACGTTTCCGCCGTCCGCGTCCGTCAGAACGCAGAAATAATACTCCGCGTTTTCAACGCCGTCCCATTCAGCAAACAACCCGTTGATTTTCACGTTCTGCGGCTTGCCCAGCGTTACGCTCTCTATATCGCCCTGCTTGAACGGCACAACCGCTTCGTCCGAATCGATTCTGCCTTCGCCGTACGCGGAAATCGTCAGCTTGTACACGCCCGTTTCCAGCGCAAGCGCGGAAAGCGCATACTCCGTTCCGACAAAATCGTTTCTCTCCTCAAACACCTGCCCGGCGGCGTTTTCGATGCGGAATTTATATCCGTCCGCCCCCGGCACCGCGTTCCAGGAAATCACGTTTTCTTCATTCACTTGCACGCCGGTAACCTTTGCCAGCTTATAGGCGAATCTTACATTTCCGAACACCACCGAGAAATCGTCTCCCGTGCCGCCGAATTCGTACGTCGCCGCAAATTCGCCGCTCGCTTTCAAGCCCGCGGCAGCCAGCGCGGAAACCACGTCGATATACGTCGTCCCCGTTGCCGTCGAACCGTTTTTGCCCGTCAGAGCGTACGTCGTTCCGTCCACCGTCGCGTTAAGATACCAGGCGGAATCCGCTCCCAGCGATTTCACGTTCACCGCGATAAACGGATTCATCGCAGCGTCCGCCGTCAGCGGCGAAGTAAACACGCCGCGGCTGCCGGGCGTTTTTTCGGAAATTCTCACGCCGCCGTCCGCAACCGTAACGTTCGAAGGCGCCGTAGCCGATTTTTCCCAGGTAGCCATTTCTTTGCCGAGCGTTTTGCCCGTAGCGAAATCGGGTTCGATTGCCGTGTAATACGTGTTGATTCTGCCTATCGTAACCTCTTTTCCGCCGCCGAGCACTTCCACCGCCAGATAAATTTTCCCTTCGCCCGTCAGCTTGCCGCCCGTCTTTTCGTTTAAATTCACGGTAACGGTGGTTTTCGAAGCCGACCATTCGGTAAGCGCGTACTTCGTGCCTCCCGCCATGGGCGTAAGGGTAATTCTCCATTTCCCTCCGCTCGTCAATCCGCGCACCTGAATATCCAGTTCGGGGTTGTAATCGAAGTTCAGGGTGAATTTCCCACGC
>DLQW01000024.1:7584-16890 GCA_002474405.1 Christensenella sp. UBA7597
ATTTCCCACGCATGCCCGCCGTAGCCGTATCGCTTTGCGACGAACCGTTGTTTTTAATCACCGCGCGATTACTCGCGTCCATCGTCAGCGTGCCCACCGCGGTGGTATCGGACGATTTTTCCCAATCCAGCCAGGCGTCGCCCTTCACCGTCGTTCCCCAGGCGGGCAGTTTATAATAGGTTTCCACTTCGGAAATTTCCGCCTCGCCGTCGCCGATCACGCCCACGATGATGCGGAGCGCTACTTCGCCTTTAAACGTCTCGTCGGGATAATTCGCCCGCAGCGAACTCATGATTTCCGTCGTCAGCGTCTTGTCCGATTTGTTGTCGGCAAGCAGATACAATTTGTTTGTGCCGTTGAATCTGAGCCCCACGAAATATTTGCCCTGCAACGACTGTACGTGCAAATCGAACACGGGGTTCTGGCTTAAATCGGTGGTGATAAGCGGCGAAGCCACGCCGTATCTGTCGGCTTCCGTCTCGCCTTTCGTAATCTTCACCAAGCCGTCGTTCGTGTATTCCGAATACGCGTTGTTCACGCCGCCTTCGCTTTCGGCGCCGCTCCATACACTCAGCCATTCCGCCGTGAAATCGTGTTCCCACTTATATTCGTCCGGCTCGTCCAGAACGGGCGTGGTATACATATGGTAAACGTTGAAATTCTTAATCGAAACGCTGTCGCCCTTCTTCCCGACGGGGCTGATTTTCACGCTTGCCTTATGCGCGCCGCTCATTTTAAACGTGCGGTCCTCTTTCTGAATGGCGGCAAGCACGTCTATAGTGATTTTTCCCGTCGACTCGGTATCTCTTATCAGATACGCGCCCGTGTAATTGTTGTGGATTTCCATGCCGTCCACGTACATCTTCACCGCATAGGCGGCGGAAACGTCCGAAACTTCGAATTCAATCATCGGTCGGCGCGAAAAATCCACCGTGAACAGTTCGGAAGTCGCAAATCCGTACCCTTTCGGCGAATTCACCGTAACGGTAAAATCACCGTCTCCGTTCACCGAAGCCACCGACGTATGGTCGCTTTCGGGGTGCGCCGAAGCCCAGGCGGACGTCGCGTCGTTCCATCTGTTTTTCATATCCGTCGCGTTATCGTACGTTACCGCGGGCGTTTTCACCACGTTGAGTATCTGCACGGCAACCGACGATTTTTCCACCACGCCGCCGTCCAGCGTCAGCGTAGCCGTAACCGAGCTCTTTCCGTTCTTCAGCTTCTTCGTATCGATGGCAATCGTTCCCGAAGGCGCGCTCTTGCCGGAATACAGCGTCGCGCCGGAACAGGAAAGCGTAAGCCCTTGCACCGAAGCGCCTTCGGGCGTTACGGCGGATAAAGAAGCGTAAATCGTGCCTTCCACGTTGCTTCCCGCCGTTACGGGTGAAGTGCAGGCTTCGTCGGAATACAGCGAAAGCGAAACGAACCCTCTGTCCTGCGCGATAAATTCGCCGTCGCAGGTGTATACGGAGCCGCTCTTTTTCACGTCTTTGCCTTCGGGAATTTCCGCCAGCACCATCGTGGCGTCGGCTGCAATGGAAATCTTCACGTCGTTGCCGCCCGCGCTCGTCGTTTCAACAAACTTTTTCTCGATCGTATCGTACAGTCTGTTGCCCGCGGCGGAAAGCGTAACCGTTACCTGCTTCGCTTCGGCATAAGGGTTATAATACATCGAGAACGGAATCTTCCCGCCGGCGTAAACGTCCAGCTTGCTCAGATCCGTGCGGATAATCATCGGAACGTCGGTATAGGAAATCGTCGCGCCGAACAACCCGGAGTGCGCCGAACCGTACAAACCGTAGTCGGTTTCCCCGCCCCAGTCAAACGTAAACGCGTCGCCGCTGGCATACGGCGTAACGCTTCTGTCCCATTCGGTGCTTCTCGTGCCGTTCTTCCAAACCACGTATCTGCGGTATTTTCTCAGCCCTTCGTAGGCAACGAAAGTCGCTTCGTCCGAATCGGTGGCATACGTGTTGCCGGACTGGTATTTGCCGTGATATATCGTGTGCCCGTCGCCCGCGTCCTCCGTTTTGCCTTCCACGGCGTATTCGGAGGGATAAAAGCTTCTCGCCGACTGCGAAACGCACAGCACCCAGCGGGAAATATCGCGCGCGAAACGCGAATCGTATTTCACCATGGGCGCAAATCCCAGCATGGCGTCAAACGTATTCATCGCAAACGCGTAGCCGCCGCCGTCCGTCAGCGAACCCATCAGCCCGTTGGTGTATTTATCGCCCCAGTTTTCGGTAATCATGCCCCAGCCCGAACGCACCGTGGAAGATCCGTCCATCAGCCAGGAATACATTTTATAAACGTCGTAATTCGTCCCCTGCTCAACGTTCATTCTCGCCGCAAGGTAAGGCGCGAGGAAAGTGAGCACTTCGTAAAACGGCGAAGCGTCCAGCTTTTCAAGGTAATTCATGCTCCACACCGCCGCCTCGCGGAACTTCTCGGTTTCCTCTTCGGTGGCGTAAGCCTGCTTGCCCTCTTTTAAAAGATTGTTGTTCAGCGAATACGCGCTGTACAGAATATACGCCATGCCCGCCGCGGCGTCCGGTTCGTACCAGTTGCCGTCGTAAGGCTCGCCCGTGGCGAAGCTGTAAGACGTGTGATAGAAATCCGCGTTGGCTCCGCCCAGTCCTTCCACCGCGGAACGCCATTTCCGTGCGCTTTCCGTGATGATGTCGTACATATAATAGCTTTCCGATTCGTACTGCGTGCCCAGCACGGAAAACAGCACGCCGGGCAGAAGCTCGTACCACCAGGTTGCGCCCGTCTTGCCGCCGGCGCCGCCGTTCAGCACCACGTTTTCGCCGTTCACCGCCTGATAGTATTCCACCACGCTCTTCACGAAATTGCGCGTTTTTCCGTCGGAACACTTATAAGCGGTAAGGTCCATTCCGTTCAGCGCGCCGGACATCACCGCCGCAATCACCGTAATCCCTTCGCCCAGCGTAGCGTTGTCGCCTTTGCCCACGTAAGGAGGAATCGACCAGATGTCTTCGGGGGCTTCGTCCGCCCTGCCGATCGATCGGAAATATTCTTTCGCGTTGTTGGCAGCCGTATACCGCGCGATTTTTCTGGTGCCGTTTTCCCCTTCGAACGTATTGTTCTCATCGAAAACGTACGTCAAAAAATCAACGGTGGTTTTCTGCCAGTCCTTTTCTTCGTACTGGCTTTCGGTAGGCAAAGTGAGTTCTTCCATATACGGATTCTCTTTATATACCGCGGCATGCGCTTCCTTTGCGGGAATCGCCAGAGCCGCCCCCGCCGCAAACGACAGAGTAAGCGCCCCCGATAAAAGTATCTTCGATATTTTCTTTGTTTTCATCTTTTTCTCCTCACCGACGCGGAACCCCACCGCCGGCTTTCAAATCGCGCCGGAATGCCTTGAAGCGCGTTTCGTTCCGCTCCGTTTTTTCGAAATGCAAAAACGAACAGTTCGGACGCGGGCATAAAGTCCGCGCCCGAAACTTTTTGACGCTATATTTTCCGCGTTGTTTTACGCGTTTACTTCGGAAAGCGCAAACTTCACGAACTTGAACGACGAGCAGACAACCACTTTCAGTTCCGCGTCCGCAACATTTGCACCGCCCTGACCGAATGCGAACCAGATAACGCCTTGATCGGTGATTTTATCCGACCATTCCTTCGTCAGGAAAGCTCTCTGCGCCGTGGAATCGCCCCAGCCCGTACCGACAACGTCTTTGCTGTTGGGATTGTAGAATCTCGTTGCCAGATTAGCGCCCGCGGTGGTCTTTTCCATATCGATCGTCCACTGCAGATAGATGTTATCCTTATCGGCGTTCAGCTGTTCCAGCACGGAGTTCACGTCGATATTGAAGAAATCATACCCCCAGTTTCCGTTCGCTACGGAAGAAGTCAGCGAGCCGTTCGCGCCAGTAAGCGTCGTAGAGCCGCCCTTCTTATCCGCCATGGTGGTGTAATCCAGATTGCTGAAATCGGTCAGCGCAAGAATTTCCGTATACGTTACTTCCACAACGTATTCTTCCGAATCCACGAAGTAATTATCGTCGCCCAGCGCCTTGAACGCAACGCGGTAAGTCTTTCCGTTCACAAGATCCAGCGCAGCCAGCATTACCGACGGAGCGCTTAAATTCGTTGCCGTGTAAATCTGTTCGCCGCCCTTTTCGGTTACGGTTACCGAATATTTCGGCGTATAAGCCGCATTTCCTTTCACGGAATCCGCAATGATTTCGCCTTTCACTTCTTTCGCTCCGGAAGGTTTCGCAAGCGGCTTTTTCGCTCCGGGCTGCAAATCTTCGATCGCCGTGATTTCCACAAGTTTAATGCTTCTCACAGTAACCTGCCCTTTATTGCCGTCGCCCGCAAGGAAGCCCATGCCGAATCTGTAGGTACCGTTGCCGTAAACCGCCGCGCCGTTCTGGTCGGCTTTCTTCCAGAGTTCGATATACAGTTTGGTATCGGTAAGCGCGCCCACCGTGTCGTTCTGAAGAACCAGCGTGGTTTCGTTGCCGCCATCTTCCTTCCAGCCGCCGCGGATCAAATAGCCGTGGTCCACTTTCGCTACGTCCACCACAGCGAAAGGCTTGTTGGTAAGGTTCACGCTCACGCCCGTCGCAGGTGCAATCGAGCCGTATCCGTAAGTCTTATCGGGGTTGAAAATCGCCGTATCGGTCGCTTCGTCGTAACCGATGGTTTTGCTGTCGCCGACGAGGTTCGAAGTAAAGCCCGAAACGTCCTGCGCCGAATAGTTTGCAAGATACGTTACTTTAAACGCATACGTCGCTTCGTCCGATTCCAGCGCCTTGTCGTTCGTCGAATTGAACGCGGTAACGGTAAGAGTATATTCGCCTTCGTCAAGGTCCGCGGCTTTCATCGAAATGCCGTCCTGCGTAGAAGATTTAATCACGGAATTATCCGCCTTATTCTTCAGCGTCAGGCGATACGAATCCGCGTGATCCACGGCTTTCCAGCCGATCGTCATGCCGTCGGCAATGTCGAATCCCGTTACTTTTTCCAGTTTTCCTTCAAACGGAGCCACGTAATCGGTGATATACATCACGCGGATTCCGTTGTAATAAGCTTCCGCGTCGTTCGCGGAGGTGGTGGAAGAGTTATCCACGCCGAGACGGATAATCGTATCTTTCGAACCCGTAAGTCCCGTCTTTTCCGCAAGATTCAACGCCACGTCGGCAAGCTTCGCGCCGTCGTCAAGCACTTTCAGGTTGTTTCCGCCCACCTGCACCTGCGCATGGAACCCGCCGATAACGATATCTTCGATGTCGATATAAAGCACGGGGTTGTTATCGTAGTTTACCGTAAACGACGGGCTTCCGATTCTGCCCCAGCCGTCCGCGGTAGGGGTAAGTTTCGCAACCTGCTTGCCGTTGCGGGTAACAAGTTCTACTTTGCCGTGTTCGCCTACGGGCATCGCGCCCTCGAACGTCGCAATCTGCGCGGCGTTATAATTTCTCACTTCCGTGATGGTCAGCTCGTAAGAAGCGGCTTCGCCCTTTTCGGCGTCGTGGCGGTTATCCGCGGGAGTAACGGAAACGGTATAGTTTCCGCTTGCAAGTCCCGTCGCCGCAATCATAAACTTCCCGTCCGCCGCGGTTACGCCGTTCACGTCCAGCTTCGTTGTGTTGCCCCGTTCGGTAACCACAACGTCGTACGCTCTCGCGTTGTTTTCGTTCCATACAAGGTAGCCGCCGTCGATTCTGAGGTTTTCAATCGCCTCATACGCGCCCAGCGAAGCGATGGTCAGATCGTACGCAGCCACGTCGGAATCGGTCGCAAACACGTCGTCCTCCGCCGCAATCGTCTGCAGCGTTACGTCGTAATCGCCTTTGCCCAACGCAGAAATATCGTAGGAATTTTCAATCGTCTCTTCGTCGATAACGGTTTCGTTGCCTTTCTTTACAATCAGTCTGTACGCGTCGGAACCCGCCACTTCCTTCCAGCGCAGCGTGTTTCCGTCGGCGTCGGCGGAAATATCCGAAGGCGCCGCCAGTTTCTGCGCGTTGATTTTTACGTTGTAAACGTATTCGTCGGAATCGGCAGTCGTTTCGCCGTTGCCTTTCGCAACGATCGTCAGCACGAATTCGGATTCTTCCACGTCGGAAATATCCGCCTCGGCGGTATTCACCGTCTTTTCAAACAGCTTTTCGCTGCCTTTTGTCGCAACCACAAGATACCCCTGCGCGTTTTCCACTGCGGACCATTTCACCGCACGCGCCGCAACGTCCACCGTCGCGCCCGAAGGAGTGGCAAGCTTCGTCTTTTTCGCGGCAACCGTAAAATCGTACGCCGCAGCCAAAGAATCCAGCGAAACGTTTTCAACGCCGTTCGCCTTTACGGAAAGCGTATAATTGCCCGCTTCGAGGTCGGCAACCGATACGGAAGCCTCCGTAACCGTCTTTTCAAGTTTCGTCGCGTTCGTTTCTTTTTCGGTAACCTTTACGGTATATCCCGCCGCGCCGCTCACCGCGTTCCAGGTAATCGCACCGTTTTCGTAAGCGAATCCGTCGGGCGAGGCAAGTTTTTCGGGCGCCGCTTTCACTTCAAACGCGTATTTCTTTTCGTTCGAAGATTTATAGCCTTCCGCCGTGGCGGTGATGCCCGCGGTGTAATTGCCGATCGTCAGCGAAGCTACGCTCACCGACGTTTCCGTTACCGTCTGCTTTTCCAGCGCGATTTCCGAGGTTGTGCCCTGATACACAACCACTTCGTACGCCGTCGCCGATTCTACGGCAGCCCAGCCGAGGGTGCCGTCGGTGTAAGTAATCGATTGAGGTTCGGCAAGGGTTTTGGTTTCTTCTGTGCTTTTACATGCAGTAAACGCATACATGCAAACCATCGTTCCCGCCAGCATAATCGAAGTGAGCTTTGAGGTTTTCTTCATGATTTACTCCTTTCGGGGGTGTTTCCCCCGCCTTATCTTTTAAGGCTTCCGCCTTTTTTTACCTGATTTGTTTCTTTTGCTTTCTGATTTTGATTTCTTCCGCCGTCATCCAGCAAACGGCAAACGCAACCACGCAACTCATCACCACCGCGGGTTTTATAAGGTAGTTCTTTTCCACGTACGTTTTATCGTAATTTTCCTTGCGGTATAAGGTAGAACGCACCGGCACGGAACAATCGAACGCGTCGCCGCTGCACGCCATCGCGTACAGATTCACCCCCCACGACCAGGTGTTTCCTTCCGCGTCTTTCACAAACGTCCTGTCGCCCGAACTGCCGATCAGCGCGGCGATTTTCACGTCCGCTTTCGTCGACGTATCTACGGGGATTTTATCCTTATATTCTCTTTCGGCAAGCTCCGCGTCGTTTTCAAGGCTGATCGGCTTGTAAAACGTAATGCGCATCGGCTTCACCACGCTGGATTCTCTCACGCACGGATTCGTCGCATATTCCGCGCTTTGCAAATTAAACGCGGCTTGTCCTTTTCCCGATTCTCCGAAAGAAAAGATTCTTCCGTCTTTCGCAAGCACGAAATTCGTCCGTCCGCCGGCAAGCACGGAAGAAATTTCTATTTCCGTTTCCGTACCGTCCGTTTCGTAAAATTTCGTGATTTCCGTAGGAGAAGCAATCGCGGTTTCGGCGGAATCCAGCCCCGTCTGTCCCACGGAATTGTCTCCCCAGGCATACAGCCTGCCGTCCTTATCCAGCGCGAACGCCGTCATCGTCGAAGCCGAAATTTCCGTAATGCCCGAAAGTTCTTCTATTTTTACGGGCGTCTCGTTGATGAGGTTTTCGTCCGTTTCGCCGTTCGCGAGAATCCCTCTGTCGTTCGCGCCCCACACGTAAACGTTTCCGCTTTCCGAAAGAGCGAATCCCGCGTTTTCGGCGGCGTCGATTTTCGTGATTTTCTCGTTGCCGAAATACGATTCGTTTATTTTGGTGAATTTCCCCACCACCGTCTTTCTCGTCAGATTCAGTCCGGCTTGCCCCGTCTGTCCGTCGCCCGCTCTGCCGCACGTGTACACGTCGCCGTCCGAAGAGAGCAGCACGGAGAACGCGTCGCCCGCCGCCACCGCCTCTATCGTTACGCCGGAGGGAAGTTCGGGCGTTTCCTGCGTAAGCACGCAGTTTGTTTCGGAATCGTCGTTGTACGCCGTGTTCAGTCCCAGCTGAGCGTATTTATTGTTGCCGAACGTACTTATGCTGCCGTCGTTTTTCAACACGATCGCGAATCCCGATTTCCCGCTTGCCACCGATTTTACGTTTTCGGCGATTTTTTTCGGCGCGTAAAGGGTTCCACCCTTCGTGCCGTCGCCGAACACGCCGAAACCGTTGCTTCCCGAAACGTACAGATTGTTTTCCTTGTCGATATAGTAGGAAACGGAACTGCCGCCAGCGTAAAACTCAATCGCGTAATTATCGGAAACCACTGCGTCGGCTTTCGCCTCTATCACACTTCCGGCGCCGGAAAACGTCAATGCCGCCGCAACGCCGAGGATTAACATTTTACACTTTTTCATGGTTACTGTTTATCGATAAAATCCTGAAGCTGTCTGATGAGTTCGTCTTTGATAACCTTAATCGCGCTCTGCAGCGAAGCGTTTTCGTAACGTCCCGTCAGTTTCGCCTGCCAGCTCGATACGGGGTCGCTCACCTGCCCCAGATACCACGATCTCGCCTCGGTTTTCGCGTTCGCGATGTCCGCGTTCGAAAGCGCCGTGGTCAGGGCGTCCGTCGCCGTATGGTCAAACGTGAATTCGGAATAAATGATGCCTACGTATCTCGAAGAATCGTACATATATCTCATATATTCCATAACTTTCGGGTCGGAAGCGCTCACCACGCGGATATATTTCGGGTTCCAGGTCAGCTCGTACGCGGGGAAGGTGTAAGATTCCATGCCCGTGGTTTCCACCGTGCCCTCTATCGCGTTTCCGCTTTCGTCGGTCGCTTCTTTCCAGTGCTTTCCTTTAATTCCGTACTGGAACAAATCGTGATGTTCTTCGCTTTCGAAAATCCAGTTCAGAAACTTCATCGCCATATCGCGTTTCGCTTCGCCCGCCGAAGTAGGCACGCAAAGGAAGTTCCACGCCTTGTAATCGGTCTGCGCGTATCCCGCCAGTTTGTTTCTGAGCGCGTATTCGTTCACGTAAATTTCCAGCTCCGCGCCGGGGTTATTCTGTTTCAGCGTCGCCTCCACGGTGGAGAAATTGTTGATCGTCTGCACCACGCAGCCGCCCATGCCCGCCTTGAACTTGGCGTCGGAATCGGTTACCTGCAGAACGTCTTTGGAAATAATTCCGTCCTCCGCCCATCTTCTCGCCAGCGAGAAGTTGCTCGTCCAGGTGGTGTCCTCGGCGT
>DLQW01000039.1:0-816 GCA_002474405.1 Christensenella sp. UBA7597
ATGCAGGCAAGGGGAAGGCTTGGAACGAGGCTGATAATTTTTTGCGGCGAAAGGATGCCGGGAGATATAAGAACAGACGGCGGGCTGCGGAGGGATTTGCCCGTGAAGATTCGTTTTTGAAGGAGGATATTATGAAGGAAGAGACGATTGAAAAGGACAATGTTGCGGGGCGGATGGGGCGCGAGTATGTAAAAACGGCGCTGTATGCGTTTCCCGCGTTGAAAGTGATGGCGGAAGAAGTGGGCGAGCATGTGAAACGGAAGGCGTATTTATCATACGACAATCGCGTTTCCTGCGAAAATCTGGCGGTGTATCTGCTGGAACAGCTGGAGCTGAAATCGAGAATAGAATCGCTTTCCGCGACGCTGGACGGCGTGATGGACAAGCTTTCCGGTTCGGAAAAATTTTTATTGCAGCTGAGATATTTCGGCGGGAAAAACAAAACAATCTCCGCGTGTTCGGACGAGGAGATTAAAAAAATGTGCGGCAGCAGACGAAGCTATTACCGCAGGCAAGAAAGGCTTCTGAAAAAAATCGGGGAGAAACTGCAGCGGCGCGGAGTGGATGAAGAAAATTTTTATAAAGAATACGGCGGGATAGAATTGATCCGACGAGTGGACAGGGCGTTGCGCGCCGGACGGCGCGGGGCGCAGAGTGCGCGGGAAGAGCAGGTGCTGGCGCGGCTGGATTGCAGATGAAAAATTCGGCAATTGGACTATGGCGGGAAGAGAAAAGCGGAGTTTTCTTCATTGTGTTTGCGAAGAATCGGCTGCCCCTCATCACCTTGCTTTGCAAGGAGCTTCCCCCCAAGGGGAA
>DLQW01000039.1:845-15865 GCA_002474405.1 Christensenella sp. UBA7597
GGAAGCCTTGACGAAGGCAAGGATTAGCCTTTTTGCTGAAGAAAATTTTGTGAGCAAAATTTTATGCAGGCAAGAGGGGAAGGCTTGGAAAGAATGGGAAATTTGAATCGACCTCTCTCGGCGCTTTGCGCCACTCTCCCCGAAGGGGAAAGCAAGGATAAGGCAGCGGATGCTCGCCACTTAACTCGCCGGGATTGCTTCGACAGCAACCCGGCGAGGGGCGCCCGAAGGGGAAAGCAAAGGATACATGGTTTGGTTATAAAGCGTTTCAGGAGAAAGGATCGTCGCCGGGGTAGTTCTTCTTTTTCGGCGGGCGGAGCACAAGGGCGGCTAAGGTGGGGATGAGCAGACATAAGAGCGCTAAAAATACAATCTGTGCGGGCGATAATCCTTTGCCCGATTCCTGCGGGTTTTCGGAGGGGTCGTCGGGGACGGGTTGCTGCGTTTTATCGGCGTATTCTGTGTTTTTGACGTACGTGAAGCCCATGGGGCGTTCTACGTAGCCGAGACTGTCGCCGCGGAGCACGTAACAATACGTTTTTCCGTTTTCGGAATAATCTCCGTAATAGGTGCACGTTACCGTGATGCGGGAGAGAATATCTCCCGATTTATCCGAATAGCCCGGAGAATAGTAGGTGATTTCGATTTTTTTATCAAGGTAGGGCGTTTCGGGAACGAAGTCTACGGGAATGACGGCGGATTTTTCGACGAAGCCCGTGAGTTTACGGGACCCGACGGAATCTTCAAGGTAGGAAACGCGGTAGTAGTTGTTGGTTTCGCCGATGACGCAGACAAAGTACGTTTCGGGCAGGTAGAAAAGGAGAAGGCGGGTAGCCTCCTCTGCGTCGGAATAAAACGCGACGTTCGCGCCGGGAATATAAGCATAATACGTTGATTCCGCCGTTGCTTTTTTTCGTTCCGTGCCGAAGGGGAAGAACAGAAAAGAAAGCAACAGAAGCAGTGCGAAAATTCTCTTCATACCCGACATTATAAAGGGCGGGAGCGGGTGGGATTTTGGGAGTTTGATACGAAAAATGAGAGAAATTGTA
Organism: Christensenella sp. UBA7597; assembly: GCA_002474405.1. GTDB lineage: Bacteria > Bacillota > Clostridia > Christensenellales > Borkfalkiaceae > Scatosoma. The sequence goes on from DLQW01000039.1 coordinate 1,895, forward strand.
GAAAGGCTGCGGGCGATTGAGGCGGAGCAGAAAAAACGGGCGGAGGACAATAAGCTGGCGCTGTACAACGCGGGCAGAAAAAGACATTTAAAGCAGATTGCGTTTCATAAATGCAAGAAGCGCAACCGCTGGGTGTTCGGCGGGAACCGCTCCGGAAAAACGGAGTGCGGGGCGGCGGAGTGTGTGTATATCGCGCGGGGGATTCATCCGTACAGGAAAAACAAGCCGGACACCGCGGGGTGGGTGGTTTCGCTTTCGGCGCAGGTGCAGCGGGATGTGGCACAGAAAAAGATTCTTGCCTATCTGAGGCGGGACTGGATAGACGACATTGTGATGCAAAGCGGGAGAAAGGATTCTCCCGAAAACGGCATTATCGATTTTATCCGTGTGAAGAACGTATTCGGCGGCGTTTCTGTGATCGGGTTTAAAAGCTGCGACCAAGGACGGGAGAAATTTCAGGGGGCGTCGCTGGATTACGTGTGGTTTGACGAGGAGCCGCCGGAGGAGATATACGACGAATGCCGCATGCGCGTGTTTGACAGGCGCGGGGATATTTTCGGGACGATGACGCCTTTGAAGGGGCTGACGTTTGTGTACGAGCGCATTTATCTGAATAAATTTTCGGACGGCGAGGTATGGTATGAGTTTATGGAGTGGGCGGACAACCCGTATCTTTCGAAGCGGGAGATTGCGGCGCTGACCGCGTCGATGGACGAAAGCGCGGCGCAGCAGCGGAGATACGGGAGGTTTGCGGCGGCGGGGGCGGGGCTGGTTTACCCCGAATTCGACGAACGCGTGCATGTGATAGAGCCGTTTGAAGTGCCGAAGGAGTGGCAGGACAATATTTCGATTGATCCGGGGCTGAACAATCCGCTTTCGGCGCACTGGTATGCGGTGGATTTCGACGATAACGTGTATGTGGTTTACGAGCATTTCGCGGCGGGAAAGGACATCGATTTTCATGCGGAGGCGATACGGGAAATCTGCGAAAAGCTGGACTGGAAGCGCGATTCGCGGGGGCGGGTGTGCGCGCTGATAGACAGTGCGGCGAAGCAGCGGACGCTTTCCGGGGTGAAGAGCGTATGCGAGCTGTTTTACGAGCGGGGGATTCTGGTGAACCCCGAAGTGAACAAGGATTTGTTTTCGGGAATTTCGTGCGTGAAGAGTTATCTGCGGCGGGATAACGGATTGCCGGACATTTACATATTTTCGAATTGCGTGCAGCTGATCAGGGAGCTGAAAAAGTATTTCTGGGGAGCGGGGGACGTTCCGAAAAAGGAGGACGACCACGCGCTGGACGAAATGAGGTACTATCTGATGTCGCGTCCGAAAAGGCTGCCGCCGCAGGAGGAGAAATCGGAAGTGCAGAAGGACAAGGAGCGGCTGTGGCGGAAGATTGCGAGGACGAGAAGAAAGAGAGGCTGAGGTAATTTGGCGGCGGGGGAAAGCCGAGAGGGCGGTTTAAAAAAGGAAATAAAATTCGGGAGGGAGTATGGAAAAAAACCAGGAAAAAGAGAAGAGAAAATCGGGAAGAAAAAAGAAAGACTCGGAGGGCGTGGGCGACGCGCTGATGAAGGTGGCGCTGGGCTGTTCGGTGGCGGAGGTTACGGAAGAATATGCGGAAGTGGACGGAAAACTGAAACTTCTGAAGCGGAAAAAGACGAAAAAAGATATTCCGCCCGATTTGAAAGCGGTGCAGCTGATTCTGGAAAAACAAGGAGGCGGCGGGGAGATTTCCGCGCTGAGCGACGAGGAGCTGGAAAAGGAAAAACAGAGGCTTTTAAAACTATTGAATGGCAACGCGAAGCAATGAACGGGCGTAAGCGGATTTTGACCTCTCTCGGCTCGCTATCGTTCGCCACTCTCCCCGAAGGGGAAAGCAAGAGAAGCTTTGACTGAATGTTTTTTCGGAGATGAAACTGCCCCTCATTCGTCCAAAGCTCTGCTTTGTCCACCTTCCCCCCAAGGGGAAGGCTTGACGAAGGCAAGGATTATACTTTTTGCCGAAGAAAATTTTGTAAGCAAAATTTTATGCAGGCAAGGCTTCACATTTTTGCAAAGCGGAGAAAGTACGTTACAAAACAGTCATTTTTAAATTATATAAGGAGATTATTTATGCAGGAAAACGAACAGGTTCGGCAAATGAAGGAAAGAGAAGAGGAAAAACGGCGCGAGCGGCTGGCATATGAAATTACGCTCGATTTCCGGGCGCGCCGCGAGGCGAGAAGAAACATAGAAAACGGGTGGTCGTTGAATATGCAGTTCGTGGCGGGAAATCAGTATTGCGACGTTACCCCCGAAGGCGGACTGGAAGAAGAGGACGCGCAATATTTCTGGCAGACGCACCGCGTGTTTAACCATATTGCTCCTACGGTGGATTCGCGCGTGGCGAAGCTGGTGAAATCGATTCCCGAAGTGAAAGCCGCGCCTTTTTCCGACGAAGATTCCGATATGCGCGCGGCACAGCTTTCTACGGGGATTCTTGCGTATGCGTTCGATCGGGCGAAGGCGAACGAGGCGATTGCCGACGGCATTATGTGGAGCGAGGTGTGCGGCTGCGTTTTTTACAAGGTATGCTGGGACGAAACGGCGGGGCGCAAAGTGGGGTTGGACGAAAACGGCGCGCCTTTATACGAGGGGGAAGCCTGCATTTCGGTAACTCCGCCGTACGAAATTTTTCCCGACAGGCTCGATTGCGAATTTTCGGCAATTTCCAGCCTGATACACGCGCAGGCGGTTTCGACGGAGTACATAGCGGATACGTTCGGCGTGGCGGTGGCGCCCGACCCCGAAAGCGAATTTTCGGGAGTGAATTCCGGCGCGGGGATTCCGGGCGTTTCGGCGGCGCAATTTACCCGCGAGGCAAGCAAGAGCGGCGGAAAAACGACGCCCGGCAGAGTGATTCTGCTGGAGCGGTATACGTTGCCGACGAAAGAGCACCCGAACGGGAAACTGGAGATTGCCGCGGGCGGAAAGCTGTTGTACGAAGGGGAGCTGCCGTATAAAAACGGGTTGCGGGGCGAACGGGTGCTGCCGTTTGTGAAGCAGGATTGCTTGAAACAGCCGTCAAGATTTTTCGGAAGTTCGATTGTAGACAGGCTGATCCCCGTGCAGCGGGCGTATAATGCGGTGCGGAACAGAAAACACGAATTTTTAAGCCGTATCGCGGCGGGCGTGCTTGCCGTGGAGGACGGTTCGGTGGATACGGACGCGCTTGCGGAAGAGGGGTTGGCTCCCGGTAAAATTCTGGTGTACCGACAGGGGAGCCGCGTGCCGGAAATGATGAATTTCGGTTCGATTCCCGATGATTTCGCCAAGGAAGAAGAGTGGCTGGAAAAGGAATTTTCGGTGGTGAGCGGGGTATCGGATTTATCGCAGAGTTCTACGCCGACACGGGTAACGAGCGCGACGGGACTGCAGCTTTTATTATCGCAGGACGATTCGAGAATGGCGGCGACGAAAGAAAATCTGTGCGCGGCGATGAAGGAAATCGCGCGGCAGGTGGTACGGCTGTACAAGCAGTTTGCGGGAAACGCGCGGCTTCTGTGCGTGGCGGGCGAAGGCGGAAAAACACAGACGTACTATTTCAGTTCGGAAGAGCTTTCCTGCGACGACGTAACGTTCGGAACGGAGCAGAATCTGAGTGCGGAAGAAAGAAAAGAGACGATTCTGAGTTTGCTTTCGGCGGGGATTCTGACGGGCGAGGACGGGAAAATTCCGCAAAACAACAAGAACCGGATTCTGGAAGCGTTCGGGCTGGGAAGTTACGAAAACTGCAGGGATATTTCGGCATTGCATGAGGAATGCGCGCGCGAGGAAAATTTGAAAATGCGGGAAGGGGAAAGCGTGCGCGTGGACGAACTGGACGACCATGAGGCGCATATTGCGGAACACTTGCGCTACTATTTTTCGCAGGAAGGGCGCGCGCTTGCGGCGGAGAAACGAAAGCTGTTTGCGGAGCATATCGGGGAGCATAAGCGCTCGGCGGCGAAAATAACGGATTGATAAAAAGAGAATTTAAGTAGCCCTCTCTCGTCGCCGGCGTACCGCCCGCGACACTCTACTTGCTGCGCTTGCCTGACGGCAACGCAACAAGGATTCCCCGCTACCGTAGGTTTTTTCTCTTTTTCTCCTGAGGGAGAAAAAGAGAAAAAGGGGAAAGCAAGGGGAGTGTTGACAAATGACTTTTCGGAGATGGAACTGCCCCTCATCACCGCCGCTTTGCGGCAGAGCTTCCCCCCAAGGGGAAGCCGCGTAGCGGCTGACAATTTTTGCCGAAAAAATGAAGTTTACTGAATTTTTTTCAGGCAAGGGGAAGGCTTGGGATAAGGCAAAAATTTTAATAGACCTCTATCGGCTCGCATGCGCTCACCACTCTCCCCGAAGGGGAAAGCAAGGATAATGTTGGCATAACGGAACAGGCTAAGCCTGCCCGAAAGAGAAAAGCAAGGGGTAAAAAACAAATATTTATAAAGAAAAAGGAGGTATTTTATATGCAAAAAACATGTAATGAGGAGAACGCACACGCGAATAAGACATACGGGGGAACGGACGGCGCAGACGCAGTTGCCGCAAAGGCAATCAGGTCCGCTTTGCCCCCGAAGTTTAAAGACGTGAGCGCCCTCGCGGAGGCTTACAACGCTCTTCAGGCGGAATTTACCCGTCGCTGTCAGCGCCTGAAGGAGTTGGAAATGCGTGCGGAAGAATATTCCGCTAAAGCTTCGGAACAATCGGACAACAAATCGTTTTCCGATGACGTCGGCGGCGTGCACGCTGCGGACGGCAAAGATTCGTCGGTAAAACAGACGGAAAACGGGATTGGATCGGGCGAAGAAGCATTTACGGAACATGGGAAAGCAGCAGCCGACGCATCGGCTGGAACGGCGGATCCAGGAACGGAAAAATCCGACGTTTCCGAAATGGAAAAGGCGGGAAGCGCCGCGGCGAGCGATGATGCGGGGAACGGAGAGAGTGAAGCGAAGTTAGCCGTGTCCGCGCGGAAATCTGCCGGTGCGGCTGTGCCCGCGGAACATCGTGAAAAGAAAGGCTCTGACGAGGGGATTGACGAGGAAACGCGCCTGAAAATTATCGGCGAATATCTTGACTCGCTGCGGAAAAACGCCGCGCCGCTTGCAAGGGGTGGAGCTGGAACGTTCGGTACGCCGCCTGTGAAGGCGACCTCGCTGGAGGAAGCCGGGGCAATGGCGCTCAGGGCGTTCAGGCGGGGATGAAAGTCGGGCTAAACGGCTTGCGGGGTGCGCTGCGGGGCGGCGGGGCAGGAAAGAGGGAAAAAGGGAATAGACCTCTATCGGTTCGCATGCGCTCACCACTTTCCCCGAAGGGGAAAGCAAGGGGCTTTGCGCCACTCTACTTGCCGAGCTTGCCTGACGGCAACGCAACAAGAGGAAAGCAAGGGAAACGTTGACCAAATGGCTTTTCGAAGATGGAACTGCCCCTCATCACCGCCGCTTTGCGGCAGAGCTTCCCCCCAAGGGGAAGCCGCGTAGCGACTGACCATTTTTGCCGAAAAAATGAAGTTCACTGAATTTTTTTCAGGCAAGGGGAAGCCTTGGCGTAAGGAAAGAATTTAAACAGACCTCTCTCGGCGGCTTCGCCGCCACTCTCCCCGAAGGGGAAAGCAAGGGGCTGCGAATATGAAGCTGAATTTTGAGCGAAAAGTTTCTTATCGGTTGTTCGACTGCCCCTCATCTGTCGCCGTACGGCGACACTAGGCTGCCGAAGCTGCCTTAGAACGGCAGTTCGGCAAGAAAAGCCCCCCCAAGGGGAAGGCTTGAAAAAAAGGCGGAATTTAAATTAACCGCTCTACAGGCGAAGCCTGCCCGAAAAGGGAAAACAAGCAGCTGCGAATATGAAGCTGCATGCAAACAACAAAAATTAAAATTAAGGAGAATTTAAAATTATGGTTACGATTACTACTGCAAACGACGCTTTGAAAAACTACTATCTTGACGCGGTGAGCGACGCGCTGAACACGAAGGTGAATCCGCTGCTTGCCAGAATTAAAAAGACGACGGCGGACGTATGGGGCAAAGACGTGCGCAAGCTGGTGCGATACGGCGTTGCGGGCGGCGTTGCCGCGGGCGACGAAACGGGCGCTTTGCCCGCAACCGGCGGAAACAACTGCGTGCAGCTGGTTTCCACTTTGAAAAATCTGTACGGCACGATTGAGATTTCCGACAAGGCGATTCGCGCTTCCGCGGGCAACGAGGGCGCGTTTGTGAATATCCTGAACGACGAAATGCAGGCGCTGATCAAGAGTTCGGAATTCAACTTCGGGCGCATGCTTTACGGCGACGGTTCCGGCAAGATTACCGGGGCGAGCGTTTCTTCCGCGGACGAGACCGCGGGCGTGATCAGCGTGGACGACGCGACGAACGTTTTCGAAGGCATGATTGTGGATTTCTGCACGTCGGGCGGTTCCAGACTGGCGGGGATTTCCGGCAGACAGATTACGAACGTGGACAGAGCGAACAAGAAGATTCAGGTTTCCGGTACGGCGATTGACAGCGATACGCTGACGAGCGGCTGCTATATGACGCTGCAGAGTTCGCAGAAAAAGGAAATCACGGGGCTCGGCGCGTTGTTCGGTTCTTCCGCCACTTTATACGGCGTAACGAGGGCGAATTATTCGTGGATGAAGCCGTATTCGCTGACTTCGGCGGGCGCCTTCGATATTACCAAATTTCAGAAGGCAGTGGATACCATCGAACAGCAGTCGGGCAGCAAGATAAACTTTGCGGTGTGCTCGTTCGGCGTGAAGCGCGCGGTGTACAATTACCTTGTAGGGAAAGGCGTAACGCCCGAAATCAGAGAAATCGACGGCGGCTTCAAGGCGATTATGCTTGACGGCGTGCCCGTGGTTGCCGACAGATTCTGTCCGGCGGGGACGATGTATCTTTTGAATACAGACGATTTCTGCCTGCATCAGCTGTGCGACTGGCAGTGGCTGGAAAACGAGAACGGCAGCATTCTGAAGCAGATTGCCGGCAAGGCGGCATACAGCGCCACGCTGGTGAAATATGCGGAGCTGCTTTGCGCCCGCCCGAACGGTCAGGGCGCGCTGTTCGGCATCACCGAGGCGTAAACGGATTTCGGAAGGGGAGAAACGAAGGAAAGCCGCGCGCGGAAAAGTGCGCGGCGAAAATTTACGGGTGTTTGAAGAATAAAAAGCGGGGCGCCGCGGGGAAAACCGCGGAGGCGGGCGGCGGAAAAAATGAAACAGGAGGCGGAAAAAATGAAAGTGAAAGACGTTGTGCGGGCGGCGGCGGAGGCGCTGCGGCTGACGGACGCGGTGAATTTTTGCGACGGGAAGAACGAATCGGACGCGGAGAAAGCGGCTGCGGGAGAAGCGGAAGCGAAAAAACTTCTGGAGTTTTTCAACGATACGGAAACGGAGCTGGCGGTTCTGGCGGTGCCGCTGATAAAAGACGAAAAAGTAACGGCGGTAAACGGGGAAATCGTTCTTTCGGCGCTGTCGGAAAATTTCGTGCGGGCGTTGCGGCTGACGGACAAAAACGGGAGGCGCGCGGCGTTTGCGGCGGGCGCGGGAACATTGAAAACGGACGCGGACGAAGGCATTTTGCGGTATGCGTATCTGCCCGCGAAAAAAACGCTGGACGGAGAAAGCGATTTTCGTTGCGGCGTGCCGGAGAAATTGTTTGTAAACGGCGTCCTTTCGAGATATTATTTCGATAGGCAGTTGTTCGAAGAAGCCGCGGTATACAAGAAAGAGTACGAAGCGGCGGCGCTGTGCGTGCGCAGGCTGGCGGGCGGGGGAAAATGCCGCGCGCGGAGGTGGCGGTGATGGCGACGGGAAGCGGAAATAAAATTTCGCGCAAGCTGCATACCTTCCGTTTCGACGGGTTTACGCGGACGGGCGAGGCGGGAAAACTGCAGGTGCAGACGCGCAACACGGAGCTGTCCGGTGGCGGGGCGTACCCTGCGTATGCGCTGGAAAACATTGTTTTAAAGGGCGAAAACGTTGTCTTTCCCGCGGAGGAAGGGACGATTGTGCGGGCGGCGACTCCCGCGGAGGTTACGGACGGGGTGAAATACGAGGACGCGATTATCGTAACTTCCGATTTAAGCGTATACCGTTACGAGCCGAATACGGGGGAATATACGGAGCTGACGGGGATTGCGCTTAGCTGTCTGCCGACGATAGTGCCGTATCTTTCGGCGGAAAAGGACGAATATGCGGTGCTGTTCGGCGGGACGGTGGCGGCGGTGCGCGCGGGCGGTACGGTGAAAACGTTTGCGGAAAGCTGTTATAAAAATTACGGCTGCGCGGCGGCGGAAAGGCTGTTTTTTGCGGCGGACGGAAAGACGGTGAAATATTCGGGCGTGCTGAGCCCCGGAAACACGACGGACAGCGCGGACGAGGGCGGGTATATCGTACTGCCCGCTGATTCGGACATGCGCGGCATGTGCGCGCTGGGAAAGTACGTTTACGTGTTTTTCGAAAAAGAGGCGTACCGGCTGGACGGACGGGGCGCGGCGAGAGATTTTTCGGCGGAAAAGCTGAGTTACGGCGGCGGGCGGATTTATGAAAATTCGGTTTTTGCGTGCGGGAACGGGATTTGCTTCGTAACGGACGAGGGAATTTATTTCTTTGACGGAACGACGTTTACCAACGTTACGAAAAAGCGGACGGAATTTTCGTTTTCCGACCTGAAAACGCTGTACTGCGCGGGCGCGGCGGGGAAATTTCTGTGTCAGTTCGGGAAGTCGGCGTTGCTGACGAAAAGCGTGTTATACAATACGGAGACGGGAGCGGTATCGGAGATACAGTGCGCGCTGAAAACGGCGTGCGCGTACGGAGAGAGGCTGTTTGTGAACCGCGGCGGGGAAGAGAAGGAGTTTCTGTTCGGCAAGCGGGCTTCGGACGATATTTCGTATACGGTGCAGCGGCTGAACGAGGACTTTTCGGAAAAGGGCGTGAAAACGCTGAAGCGGCTGACGTTGTACGGAACGGGGACGGCGGAAGTGAACGTATATTGCGGAAAGCAAACGACTCCGAAAACGTATGTAACGGCGCTTTCGGAAACGGGGAAAAGCATCGAAGTGAACGAGAGTGCGGAAAGTTTTTCGTTTACGGCGTTTTTAAGCGGCGGTACGACTCTGACGGGCGCGGAAGCAGAGGTGTACGCGTTCGGGCGGGAATGAGAGATCGGAACGACGAAAAAGGAGGCGGAAAAATTGACGATAGACATTATTACGCTGACGGCGAAGCAGTATGCGGCGCTGAGCGCGGAGCAACTGGACAAAGTCCGCGCCGCGCAGCTGAAAAAAGACGGATATAAGGCGGCTTTGGAAGAGGAAAAGCGGAAAAAGAAGTACGCGCTTGTGCGGGCGGGAATCTTTCGTTCGTGCGTGTACGAAAAACTTTGCGCGGCGCTTACGGCGGAATACGAAGAAAAAACGGCGGCGGTGCGGCAGGGGCTGTTGTTTTACCTGCAATACGCGGCAAAGCCCGAAACGAGCGGCGGAACGAGCGCGGAATATGCGGATTATTCGCTTTCGGCGACGGAACGCGTACAGGCGGTGAAAAATTATTACCATGCAAAATATACGAACGCTTCGGAAAGGTTCGAGGCGTTTAAAAACGATACGACGGCGCCGACGTATCTCGGCGAGTATTATTCGGCGACGTACGATTATTTTGCGCAGGGGAATTGAGATTTTTTGAAAATCGCGGATAAAGGAGAGAGAAAACGGATGATGTTTCTCTCTCTTTTCTTTTGAGTTGTATTGTTTTATGCCGCGATGGATTGCGCGAAAGCGAAATAAAAGGGCGAAAAGAAAGGGAACACTTCGCATAGTATACAATTATGCGTGAATTTTTGAATTTATTGCATAAATATACGAAAAAATTGCAAAAATTTGCAAAAAAACTTATAAATATACATAAAAACGCTTGACTTATGCGGAAAACCGTGTATAATTATGCACATAAACCAAAACAAAGCCGCGGCGGAATCGGCGCGGGAGATTCAAAGGAGAAAAAAATATGAAAACCAAAAAACTTGCCACTGTATTGCTTGCTTCCGCACTGACCGCGGGGTGCGCGTTCGGATTCACCGCCTGCGACGAGACGACTTCGGGAAACGACGCGGCGCTTCTGGACGAAATTACGAAATTGCAGCAGCAACTGAGCGAAGTGCAGAAAGATCTGGACGACATGAAGAAGGACGAGGAGCCGGCGGACGAAACGGTGTGGAACTTCGGCGCGGAGAGCTACGAAAAGCTGAAATACATCGATAAAGGACTTTCCGACCGCGACTGTTTTGACGGAAAACATTTCAAATATACGCAGAACTGGATTGCTTACACGCTGAAAAACGCGGGATATACGAGCGAAAATATCGAATATCAGGACGTGGCGATTCCCACATATGCGGCGAAAGACATGAGCGCATATCAGCTGAAAAAGACGTATTCCGCGGCGAGCAAAGCGGAATATCTGAACGACGGAAAGTATTATTCCAAAAAGACGAACGGCTACGGATATGTGGAAAACGCGGACGGCGAATATGCGAAAGTAAACGTAACTTCGCAGAATATCGTGGTAACGAAGGAAGGCAAAACGGACAAGCAGATTATCGTAGGGATGCACTACGACGGCACGGGCACGGGCGACAACGGTTCGGGCGTGGCGCTGGGGTTGACGACCGCGGAAAAATTCTTCGACGTGGAAACGCAGTTTACGATTAAATTCGTATTCTTTACCGCGGAGGAATACGGTTTGTACGGTTCGACGGCGTATGCGGAGAGCATGACAGAAGCGGAAAAGGCAAACACGCTGTATATGATTAACATCGATTCGATTGTGTGCGGGGATTATTGCTATTTATACGGCGGCGTGCAGGACAACGCAAACAAGACGGTTACGCAGACGGAAGCATACGACAACGCTTCGGCGGTGGCGAAGAGCTTAGGGCTCGAATTCAAATCTAACCCCTGGACGTGGGATAATCTTGCGCCTGAAAATTACGACGACGAAAACCCCGATTATGCGGCGCCTTCCACGGGAGACTGGAGCGACCATGCGCCGTTTGCGGAAGCGGGCGTAACGTATCTGTATCTGGAAGCGACGAACTGGGAGATTCCCGATTACACGGGGTACGGGGAAAGCTCGATTGTGGGGATGCTGATGAATACCGAGAACGATTATCTTGAATTCATCGAAACGTACTATCCGGGGCGCCCGCTTGCGCACCTTACGCAGTTTTCTTCGCTGCTGAACGCTTTGCTTACGCAGACGAGCTGGAATTATTAAATTTTTCCGCTTCTGACGCGGCGTTGCGAAATTTTTACACAAAGCATTTGCGACCGTTCCTTTTTTCCCGGAACGGTCGTATTTTTTTGCTTCGGGGGGGGAAAAAATGGGCTAAAATTTAAAATTGACCTCTATCGGCGCTGCGCGCCGCTTTACTTACCGGGATTGCCTTTGAGCGGCAATTCGGCAAGGATTCCCGCTATCGTAGGATTTTTCGCGCTTTTCTCTTTTTAGAGAAAAAGCGAAAAAGGGGAAAGCAAGGGGGAGGCTTAGAAAATGCTGCTTTTTGGGGTTGAATCAAGCTGACGGTTAATCGACTGCCCCTCATCACCTCGCTTTTGCGAGGAGCTTTCCCCCCCAAGGGGAAGCCTTGACATAAGGAAAAGCAAGGGCGGTGGAATTTCTTATGAAATTTGTGAAATGTGAACAGTTTTGTCGTAAATGTAAAAATTTGTACAAATTGCATTATTTTGTATATTGACAAAGTTAAAAAGCCCTTATATAATAAAGATATAGAAGATCTTCTTAAAAATTCTGTCAAGGAGTAACGAAAAATTGAGAGCTTTTAAACAAAAAAATTGTTATGACACAAAAGCCTCGGATACAGTTTCAAAGCGGAGTAAAAAAGCGTTTCTGAAAGGCGCGGGGATTTTGTGCGCGTGCGTTTTTGCGGGGGCGGCGGGCGCTTGCAAAAAGGACGATTCCGTAAAAGAGGGGAAGATTTACGATTTTTACGGGACTGCCGAATTTGTATTGCCTTTCGAAAGCGAAAATTACACGAAAACGGGTGTTCTGAATTTCGATACCGATTTAACCATGGAGCAGATGACGGAAAAGACGAAATCTGCCGGGTATGGTGCGGAATTGTACGATTTCGACGGCGTGAAACGAATGTTGATCACGCAGGAACAGGGCGGTTGTAACTATTATTTTCTGATTTACGACAAGACGCTTCCCGCGGCGACGGGGAACGGCTCCGCAGAACGGTTTACGTTATGCGATTTATCGGAAAGCTACCGTATAAACGATAAACAATACGTTTTTCTTTTTCCGCAGCAGTTTGCCGAAGCGGGGAATTCCGGTCTGGTTTCCGGGGCGACGGAATCGAAAAAAGTGTACTGTACGTTTAACGAATTTTCCGATTTTTACAGAAATACGGGAAAAGACGACGTAACGATAGATTCCGGAAACCGCACGGTAACTTTTTCGTGTAAGGCGAGCGTTGATCAAAACGGAATCGACACGAACTATTCGGCGGGAGAGATTCTTTTAAGCTATACCGAGGCGGAAAACGGAAATTATGTGAACGTCAGCCTGAAAAGCTGAGAGGATTCGTAACTAAATTTTTTTACAATAAGGAGAAAAATAAGATGAGAGTAAAAAATTTTTCATTGGCAGCTTTGGGTTTGTCGGTTGTGGTTTTAATGGGCGGAATGGCACTGCCTGCAAAAAGCGGAAACGCTGAAGAATTGCAGCCTACGGCAAGTAACGAACAAATAGGTGCTGCAGATACCGACAAAATATATAGCGATTTTTATGCCGCATTTCCAGAAGAGGAATCTCACCAAAGAGAAATTTACGGTATAAAAGAATTGAAAGATTTTGCAGACAACAAATATTTTGTTGTGGAATTAAGTCCTGTGGGATATATGATTTACAATGCTGATTTAACTATGGCTATAGAAGCAAATGCCGCGGCAGAATCGCCTTATACAGGACTTAATGAAAATTTGATTTACGCCGGAGCAATGAATTACTTTATTCAGTCGAGCTCTGAAACGGAAAACTATTATCAATATGAGCATACCGTGCTTGAAGATGAAATTGTTGTTTTCGACGAAACTCAATTAACTGAATTAAAACGTCAAAGCAATCAATTAGCTGCAAATATCGAAGAGTCAGCAAAGCAAGCAACAAGCAGAATTGCACCGGTCGATACAGAGCAAACGGCGGAATTAACAAACAGCACCTTGATTAAAAATTTAAGCACAGCAGGTTTCAATACCGATGGTAGGTGTGTTTGGGTTGCATCTGCAGTGATTGTTTGGTATCATAAAATTGCTTGGAATTGGACGAACCTTGCACCGAATGGATGGAGCAGTCAATTAGTAGATGACATTCGTGGCGACAGAAAGACTGCCGCTACATTGAGCGACGCGAGATGGGCTCTTAAAAGCTATGTTGCGGCTGTAGGTGGAATTCCAGACGGATATGCGGCGATGGACACAATTTATCCCAAAGCTTCAACTATTTTTGAACGCGTTTCTTCAAATATTCCTGTTATGATAGGAAGCACAAATATGCCGAATCCGAATGGCGGAGATACTATGAGTCATGCTGTTGTAGTGCATAAAGTGGCAAGAAAGGCGAGGAAAAATTGGATTGGAACGAGCTATAGCGATTATCGTTATTGGGCTCATTTTGGATGGGGAACGGCTTACAACAATGTAATGTTGACTGATTCTTCGTTTACCATCGACTCAAGGTGTAATTTCCAAAATTAAAAACTTTGTACATTTTTGCGCAATTATCAAAAACTAATTTTGTGCTTCACACCTGAATTAATATAAAATTAGTTGGAGTCTGGCATTTTTAATGCCAGACTCTTTTGCTTTGAGTTAAAAACAAGCTGACAGTTAATCGACTGCCCTTCATCACCTCGCTTTGCGAGG
>DLQW01000075.1 GCA_002474405.1 Christensenella sp. UBA7597
AGGAGAGAAAATCATGAGAAAATTCACCAAATTGTTTGCCGTTCTTCTGGCTTCGGCGGCGCTTACGTGCACCTTTGCGCAATCCTGCGCGAAAACCCCGCAGGATCCTTCGCAAAACGAACAGCCGCAGCAAACGCTTTCCGTCGCCGACGCGCAGGTACGCATAGGCGAGCCCGCCGTTGCGCTGCAAATCTCGTTCGGAATCCCCGAAAAGGCGGAAACCATCGCCTATTCGTACGACGAAACGAAAATTTCCATTTCCGAAAACAAAGTTACGGGGCTTGCCGAAGGCGAAACCACGGTAACGGCAACCGCGAAAACCTGCGGCACCACGTTTAAAGTTACCGTTCTTCCCATGCAGTACGATGGCGATCTGCTCACGCACGAAAATGCCGTGGCGTGGGTGGGGTACCCCGCAACGGAACTCGAATATACGCTGGCGGCGCCCGTTCAGAACGAAACGATTACGTATACGTACGATTCTTCGAAACTTTCCATCGAAAACGGCGCCGTTACCGCGCTGCAGGAAGGCACGTTCGAAGTTACGGCAACGGTGAAAAATTTTTCGGCGAACTTCACCGTAACCTGCAAAACGGTGGATAAAAGCGGCTGGAGATACGCCGTCGGCGAAGGCTGGCAAACCAAAGCGGATTCGCTCAGAGAGCAGTGGGAATTGTTCGGCAACGATCATTCCACAACGCTTTTCATCGGCGATTCATTCTTCGATTGCCCCACATACTGGGCGGATTTCTATTCAAAATATTACGGCTCGTACGATGCCCGCTGCTTCGGTATCGGCGGCACCACTTCGTGCACGTGGGAAGTCCTTGCCGATACGCTTTTAAAAGACGTATATGCGAAGAACGTGGTGGTTAATCTCGGCAACAATAATATTTATAACGACAAAACCGACGCCGACACCGCGATAGAAGATCTGGAACGTTTCTACACCCTTCTGCACGGAAGAATGCCGGATGCGAAAGTGTACGTTTTTTCCGTAACAAAACGCAATATTCCCGATACGGCAATGTACGACGATAACGTTCGAATCGTAAACGCCGCGATAGAGAAGTGGTGCGCAAATAAAAAGTGGACGACCTATCTCGATTTGCAGGATAAACTCACCACGGATAAACTTTCCGACAGAGTGCATCCCAAGGCGGAATATTATTCTTACTTTACCGACGCGCTTGCCGCCGCGGGCATTTCCATCGAAAAAAAATAATCCGTTAAAGGCGGAGGCACGCGAAAATCGTATGAAAAGAGAAAATCTGCATATCAGAGATCCGTTTATCTTCACGGAAAACGGAAAATATTATCTTCTCGGCACCACGGGCGACGATTCGTGGGGCAAAGGCAGCGATTTAACGCTGTACGAATCGGCGGATCTTGAAAATTTCAACCGCGTCTGCGCGCTTGTAACCGACGGTTCGCTTGCAGGCTACACAAATATCTGGGCGCCGGAACTGCACGCCTTCAACGGGAAATACCATCTGATTGTTTCCGCGTTCAGGGAAGATCTCGGTCGGGGCAGTCTGATTTTAACGTCCGATTCGCTCTTTTCTCCGTTCGGAATGCTTACGGGCAGATACGTTACGCCCGAAAACTGGGGCTGTCTCGATGCCACGCTGTTTGTGTATCGCGAAGAACCTTACCTGTGTTTTTCCAACGAGTGGCTCACGCCGGTGAGCGGCAACGGCGACGGCAGCCTGTTTATCGCAAAGCTTTCGCCCGATTTAAAACGCCTTGTCGAAGCCCCGGTAAAAATCGTGAGCGGCAGAAATTGTCCGCTTTCCGTGGAAATCGGCGACGAACGGAAAGGGTATGTGGCGGAAGGTCCGTTTTTGTATTGCGAAAACGATAAAATCGTACTGCTCTGGTCCACGTTTACGAAAAGCGGCTATTCCGTGCTGAAAAGCGTCAGCGAATCGGGAATTTACGGCAAATATGTTTTAAAAGAAACGGTATTCGATAAAGACGGCGGACATTGTATGCGCTTTACCGATTTAAAAGGAGAAAATCACATCGTCCTGCATCAGCCGAACCGCTCGCCGGACGAACGCCTGAAAATTTTCTGAAAAACAAATATAGCTTTAAAAGAGCCTGCAATCGCCCGATTGCAGGCTCTTCAAATGGGTTTCGGCGGAAATACATCCCGGAATATGCAAACGAAGCATAGGCAATTTAAAACTCGATTTTAAACGTTGTGCCGGCGGCGGGGGAAGATTCCGCCGTCAGGCGCGCGCCGTGCAAATCCGCAATGTTTTTCGCTATCGCAAGCCCCAAGCCCACGCCGTCGCCGGAAGATCGCGATTTATCCGCGCGGTAAAAGCGTTCGAAAACATGCGGCAAATCTTCGGGCGCTATCACGGAACGTTCGTTTTTCACTTCGCACACCGCGTTTTTCGCGCCGCCCTGCGTATACAGGCGCACCGAAACGGAGCCGCCCGCGGGCTCGTATTTTATCGCGTTTTCAATCAGCACGCCGAAAAGCCGCCGCAACATTTTTTCGTCGCCGTTCACCACGGCGCCGCTTTCGATTTCCTGTCGCAATGTTATGCCTTTTTCATATGCCGCCGCGTCGAACTGCAGGCAGATTCCGTCAAGAAGGTACGAAATATCCGTCGGCTTTTTGTCCGCTTTCGTCAGCGCTTCTCCGTGCGCAAGGGCAAGCATATCGCGGATAATATCCGTCATTACGCCTATTTCCTCCTGCGAAGATAAAAGCCATTCGCGCTTTTTTTCGTCGCCCGGCGCAGTCGTTTCGGAAAGCAGAATTTTATTGTTCGCGGCAATCACCGCCAGAGGGGTTTTCAGTTCGTGCGAAGCGTCCGCGATAAAACGTTTTTGTTCTTTGTCCGCTTTTTCCACGGGTTTCACCGCCTGCGCCGAAACGTACAAGGCAAGCAGAAACGTCAGCGCGATGAAAGATACGTCAAACGCCGCCGCCAGCGTAATTACGCGCGTACGCGCGCTTTTCAGGTACGCGTAATCGGCAAATCCAGCGTATATGCCGTCGGCGCCGGCTTTCACGCCGTACACAAGCTTGTATGCCTTTAATACACCCTGCTTTTTCCCGCCGCCGTTTTCCGGCGCGGCAGGGGAAGCGGGTTTGTTTTCCGCGCCTTGCTCAGATTGCTCTGGGGCTTGCGGCGGCTGCGGTTTTTCCGAAAATTCCGGCGTAATGCCCGCGGCGTTTATCGCGGCGGCAACGGCGTTTTCAAGCACGTCGCCCGAAAGACAGAAATCTTCGGAAAGGGTGGTAATCAAAGCTTCGCCGCTTTCCGAAACGGTATATTTCACCACGCATATTGCGGCGGAAGAGAAATTCTGCGGCGGTTCGGCGCCGATTTCCGTTTTTCCGCCGCCCGTTTCGCCGCCGTTGTCTTTGCGCTCGGCGGAAGAAATCGCGGTATCGAGGGCGGAATACAGTCCGCGTTCGTATCTTCCGATAAAGTAGGCGGAAACCCCGCACGAAAACAAGACGGAAAACACGCCGATGAAAACCGTTACGAAGGTTGCGATTTTTCTGCGCAGTTTTTTAATCATTGCCGTTGCCTCCTTCAGCGGAATCGAATTCGCATTTATAACCCGTTTTCTGATAGTTTTTCAGGCACACGCGAGAACCTAAAAAGCGCAGCTTTTTGCGCAGAAACGAAAGGTACGCTTCCAGCGAATTATCGCCCGCGTCCGAATCCCAGCCCCACACTTTATCAATCAGGGCGTCTTTCAGAACCAGCGTTCCTTTCGCCGCAAACAGCATTTTCAGAATTTCTTTTTCTTTATAGTTCAGCTTCACGCTTTCGCCGTCTTTCGTCAGTTCGCCCGAAAGACAGTCGAGTGTGAGGTCGCCGAAAGAAAGTCGGTTCTGCAGCGCGGCGCCGCTGCGGCGCGTCAGGGCAAAAATCCGCGCAATCAGTTCGTCGCTGTCGAACGGCTTCGGCAGATAATCGTCGGCGCCCGCTTTCAGACCTTTGATTTTATCGGGCACCGAACCCAGCGCGGTAAGCATAATCACGGGCGTATCCACGCCGTCTTTGCGCAGCGCTTCAAGCACTTCGAAGCCGTTCATTTGCGGCAGCATCACGTCTAAAATAATTACGTCGTAACTAGCTGAAAGGGCTTTTTCGTAGCCGCTTTTTCCGTCGTACGCCGTTTCAAGCTCCACGCCGTTTTCTTTAAACAAATACTGCATTGCCGCGGCAAGCTTTTTTTCGTCTTCGATCATCAATGCTTTCATGACGTTTTTTTACCTCTTTTTTGCCCGATTTTTGCCTTTTTTATGTTGATTTTGCGTTGTTTTTTGTGTGATTTCGGCTGTTTTTTGCCCTGTATTCGCCTATATTATAGCATATTTTTCTTAAAAAAGCCTTAAAAATCAGCGATTTTTTTGTGTTTTCGCACGTTTTTTTAAGAATTTTTTAAGCTTTGTAAGTTATAATCGGGGTACAAAATTCAAAAAAAGGAGACGACTTCGATGAAAAATTCAGGCAAAAAAAGATGGACGGCTGCGGCGCTCGCGTTTTTGTTTTTAAGCGGGTTTGCTTTCGCGGGGTGCGATAACTCCGCTTCTTCGGGCGGCACGAACAACGGCGGCGCGAACAACGGGCAACCGACTCCGCCGGACGGTTCGTTCGTAAATCCCGGCGATCGACTGGACGGTGGCGGCGAAGGCACGCTGCCCGATACGGTGGACGAATCGGAAACGGAAAGCGCGGTGATTGCCGCGGGCAAGGTGGATTTATCGGCGCTGAAAGCGGATACCGACGAGACGGGCGCGACGGCGCTGGAGGCGGACGGCGTGATTTCCGCGGCGGGCACGTATCTTTTAAGCGGCGATTATGCGGACGGCGTTTCGTTTTCCGGCTTGAAAAAGGGCGCGGAAGTGCATCTGATTTTAAGTGGCGCGAATATTTCCTCTGCGGCGGGCGCGGCGATTGCAAAAAGCGATAAAAAACTTTCGCTTACCGTTACGGCGAAAGACGGCACGACGAACGCGATTACGACGACCTGCGACGGCGCCAACGCGGTACACGTGAAAGGCGATTTGTACGTGAACGGCGGCGGCACGCTGGAAATTACGACAAGCGGAGCGGACGGCAGCGCGGTGAAAGCTTCCGGCAAGTGCTTTATCGTGAACGCCGCACTGAATTTATCGTGCACGAAACACGGCGTTTCCGCGGAAACGGTGGCGGCGGACGGCGCGACGATCAACGTGAAAACGGCGGCGAAAGACGGCTTGCACGCGGAGTGCGACTACGATAATTCCGACGGCGATACTTCGGGCGCTTATACGACGGAAAGCGGCTTTGTGGCGCTGAAAGACGTAACCTACACGTGCAATACGGACGGCGACGGGATTCAGGCGGATACGTTTGCGTATATTTCGGGCGGCACGTACGATATACGCACGAACGGGCTGTTTTTAGGCTTTTCTTCCGCGAACATGGCGGAATACGGCGTGGAAGCGGACGATTATCGTTATATTAAAAGCGGCAGTACCTATAAAAAGGTAGCGAGCGATTATAACGGCAATATTTCCTCGCGGTATGCCCTGGCGCAAAGCTGCAAGGGCATCAAAGCAGGCGAAATAGAATACGATACGGACGGCGACGACGAGGACGATTACAAGGTAACGGACGGCGCCTACGCGATTGTGATTGAAAGCGGCGACGTTACGATAAATTCCACGGACGACGCGGTTCACTGCAACGGCGGCGATACGTTCATCCGCGGCGGCAACCTTACGATAGATACGTATGACGACGGCATCACTTCCGATTACCTGACCTGCGTGAAAGGCGGCGACATCACCGTAAATTCTTCGTACGAAGGGCTGGAAGGCGCGTATGTGGAAATTTCGGGCGGAACGATTTCCGTGGTTTCTTCCGACGACGGCATCAACGCCGCGAGCGACGATGCTTCGGTGAAAGAATATATTCTGATTTCCGGGGGCGATATAGCGGTGAACGCCGAGGGCGACGGGCTGGATTCCAACGGCAGCATACTGATGACGGGCGGAACGGTGATCGTGCACGGACCTACGGGCGGCGGCGACGGCGCGCTCGATTCGGAAACGGGCATCATCGTGCAGGGTGGCACGCTGTATGCGGCGGGTTCGCTGGGAATGGTGGAAACGCCTTCTTCTAATTCTTCGCAGTATGTGCTTTCGTATGCGCAAAGCAGCGCGATTGCCGCGGGCACTACGATAACGATTACCGATGCGGACGGAAACGCGCTGTTTGAAACGACGACGGAAAAGAGCTGTCAATCGGTGATTATCTCGCTGGCGGCGTTTGTTTCGGGCGGCAGCTATACGATTACGCTCGGCGACGGCACGACGGCGACGTTTACGGTTTCTTCCGTGATTACGTCCGTCGGAGCAACCGCTTCCGGCGGTATGGGCGGGCAGCCCGGCGCGGGCGGAAACCAACCGGGAGGCAACCGTCCCGGCGGATTCGGCGGGTTTGGCGGTAACTGAACGCGTCTTTGCGAAATACGGCGGGGTGTTCGCGCACTCCGCCGATTTTATATAAAGAAAAACCGAAGGGAAAAAACGGGCAGGGAGCCGAAGGCGGAAGATTGTTTTTTCAGGCGGTAAAAAGTATTTGACAGGCGCATTGTTTTCCTCTATAATTGATACATCGCAAACGCGCCGCACGGACGGCGCGGGGACATATTGCGAAATGAAACTACGAAAAGGCGGGGAGACCCATGAAAAAAGTATATGCCGCGGGGGAAGTGCTGATTGATTTTATTGCGGGGCGGAAAGGCGAAGCGGAAAACGCAGGCGTTTTTTACCGCAACGCGGGCGGCGCGCCCGCAAACGTGGCGGTGTGCGTAAGCAAGCTGGGCGGGAACAGCGCCGTGATTACAAAACTCGGCAACGATATGTTCGGAAAATTTCTGAAAGAAACGCTTGAAAAAGCGGGCGTCGATACGAAATACGTACGGTTTACGGACGAGGCGAATACCGCTCTTGCGTTTGTATCGCTGGACGAAAACGGCGAAAGATCGTTTTCCTTTTACAGAAAACCCTCGGCGGACATGCTTTTAAGCGCCGCCGACGTTGCGGACGTTTCGTTCGATACAACGGACGTTCTGCATTTCGGCAGCGTGGACCTGATTGACGCGCCCGTGAGAAAAGCGCACGACGCGCTGATAGAAAAAGCGAGAAAAAGCGGCGCAACGGTGAGTTTCGACCCGAATCTGAGATATTCGCTCTGGAAAAGCAAAGACGAACTTCTTGAAACGGTAAGGCGGTATATTCCGCTTGCGGACGTGATAAAAGTCAGCGAAGAGGAGCTTGCCGATATTACGGGCGAAGCGGATATGAAAAAAGCGGCGGTTTCTCTCCTCGGCGGAAACGTGAAACTGGCGATCGTTACGATGGGCGCCGCGGGCGCGACGGCGTATACGAAAGAAGCGGAAGTATACGTTCCTTCCGAAAAGGCGGAACGGGTAGAGGATACCACGGGCGCGGGCGATTCGTTTGTGGGGGCTACGCTGTATCAGCTGGTGGAAAACGGCTTCGATATTTCCGCCGCCGCGCTGAAAAGAATTTTGACTTACGCCAACAAAACGGCGGGGTACGTGGTGGGCAGAGCGGGCGCTATCCCCGCGATGCCGGACGGAAAAGAAATCTTCGGAAAATAAGATTTGCAAGCGGGGACGATTATGACGAACGAACATAAAAAAGACGATGAAACCTGCCCTGCGGCGGAGGAAAAAACGGAATGCGTTACCGCATTTTCGGTGGAGCGCGCCGACGAATACGTGAAGCGGTTTGCGCCTTCCGTGGCGAAAAAATACCGCCATACTTTTCATGCGATGCCGCCCGCGGGCTGGATGAACGACCCGAACGGTTTTTGTTACGCGCTGGGAAAATACCACCTGTTTTTTCAGTTTCATCCGTATTCTTCGGTGTGGGGACCCATGCACTGGGGACATTTTACGACGAAAGATTTTATTCGCTGGCACTGGGAAGGGGTTGCGCTTGCGCCCGATAAGGAATACGATAAAGACGGCTGTTATTCCGGTTCCGCGGTGGAAAAAGACGGAAAAATGTATCTGTTTTATACCGCGGTGAACGGCGATATTCAAACGCAGGCGCTTGCGGTTTCTTCCGACGGCGTGCATTTTAAAAAACAGGGCGTTATTCTTTCGGGAGAAAAACTGCCCGCCGATTGTTCGCGGCACGATTTCCGCGACCCGTACGTTTTTTTAAGAGACGGCGTATATTATATGCTTTGCGGTTCGCAGGCGAAAGACAAAGACGGGCAGATATTGCTGTTCCGTTCAAAAGACTGCCTTGCGTGGGAATTTGCGGGGAAACCGATCAAAGACGGAAAGCCGACGAGGGGGATTTACGAATGCCCCTGCGCGTTTACGGCTGACGGAAAAGACGTGATTATGGCGAGCCCGCAAGGATATTTAAGAGAGGACTGGAGATACGAAAACACCGTTTCGGCGGTATATTTTACGGGAAAAATCGATTTTGAAAAGGGCACGTTTGCGCGGGAATACGAGGACGAGACGGACGGCGGTTTCAATTTTTACGCGCCGCAGGTTGCCGCGATTCCGGACGGCAGAACGGTGATGACGGCGTGGATGCTGCCCGGCTGCATCGAATCGCCCGCGGCGGACGACGGCTGGAAATGCGCGATGATTCTGCCCCGCGAACTCGGTTTGCAAAACGGCAGATTGGTGCAGTCGCCCGTGAGAGAGATAGAAGCGTACAGAAAAAACGCCGTGCGTTACGAAAACGTAACCATCGGCGAAAGAACGGTTTTAAACGGCGTCGGCGGCGTGAAAACGGAGCTGATTTTCGAGTTGGAGCCGGGCGACGCGGAAAGGGCGGGCGTAAGGCTGTTTGAAAGCGAAAACAATTACGCCGCGGTGTATTATTCGAAAAAAGACGGCAAAATCGTGTTCGACCGTTCCGCTACGGGGCTGAACCTTTATTGCGACCCGAACGAAAAGGACGCCGCGTACCGCTCGGTGAAAACGGAAGAAAAAAACGGGGCGATTACGATGCGTGTTTTTCTGGACGTTTCGTGCTGCGAAGTTTTTGTAAACGGCGGCGAAAGAGTGATGACCGCCGTCGTTTATACGAAGGAAAACGGCGAGGGGATTTCTTTCTTTGCGGAGGGCGGAAACGCGAAACTCCGTTCGCTGGAACTTTACGATATCTGCGTGGAATGATATACGTGTGGGGGCGCGGGGAATGCGGGCGAAAAACGTCTGTTCGGCAAGATATATTAAAAAATGGCGCGCCGGAATAAACGGCGCGCTTTCGTATGTCTTTAGAAGCGAGTTTTAAATTGCGGGCGGCGGTTAGTTAAGTTCGAATACTTTTTTCAGCTGCGGCTGCGCGCCCGTTTCGGGATCCGTTTCCATGATAAGAACGTCTTTCATATATTCGTTCCAACGCGAGACGGTTTCGCTTTCGCGTTGAATTTTTGCGGCGTATTCTATGCCTTTTTCACATTCGTAATAGCCGAAAAGCGTATCTCCCGAACGCCATATCGTATAATTTTTTATGCCGGCGGATTTTAAAACCGCTTTCATTTCTTCCCATATTTCTGCGTGGCGTTTTTCGTATTCCGATTCTTTGCCTTTCACGACTTTTGCCGTCCATACGTATTTTTCCATAGTGTTTTCTCCTTACGTTGCTATTTTACCACATCGAGGCGGGCGTTGTCAATGGATAATCCGACGAAAAAACGGGAGGATTCAACAAAATCGGAGACGGAAAGGCGCGCGGCGAAAGCGTTGACAAATTTTCGCCGCGGTGATATAATGCTTGTTGCAAAAGATTAAAAGGGGGATTTTATGGCGAATTTTGTGGATATTACAAGCGAAAATATCGATTCCGAACAATTATGTTGCATTATCCGCACGAAAAAGCCTCATGAAGGCGTGGAAAGAAAGCGCGCGTGGTTGCGCGGGCGATTGAACGAGGGGCATGTATTCAGAAAGGCGGATATAAACGGCTGCGTATTTATAGAATATGCGCCTGTGGAAAGCGCGTGGGTGCCCGTAGAGGGAAAGAATTATCTGTACATTTACTGCCTTTGGGTGCTGGGCGAACCGCGCGGACACGGGTACGGGCGGGCGCTGATGCAATCGTGTATCGACGACGCGAAAAAGCGCGGTATGGCGGGCGTTTGCATGCTCGGCGCAAAAAAACAGAAAGCATGGCTTTCCGATCAGTCGTTTGCGAAAAAATTCGGATTTGTATGTGTGGACGAAACGGATTACGGCTACGAATTGCTTGCGTTGAGGCTGGACGGCGCTGCGGAGTCGCCGCGTTTTACGGAACGCGCGCGGGCGGGCGTATCGGGCGGCAGCGGAGCGGAAATATATTACGACGCGCAGTGTCCGTATATTCCCGACAGGGTAAAGAAGCTGAAAGAATATTGCCTGTCGCAAGGGATTGACGCCCGTTTTGTTGAAGTCGACAGCTTACGGGCGGCGAAGGAATTGCCGTGCGTTTTCAATAATTGGGCGGTATTTCTGAACGGAAAATTCGTTACGGTGAATCAGACCGACGGCGCGGCGCTTGAAAAAATACTTCGCCGCGGTGTAGATTGAAAAACAAAGCTCGGAGAACTTACTCCGGAATGGTGGATCTGACGGGCGATGCGAAGGCGTTGACGAATTTGTGCCGCGGCGGGAAGTAAGAAGAAAAAGAAAAACGTCGGATTCGTCGTCCGGCGTTTTATCTGTATTTTAATTAGTTTCATACTATAGCGAAACCGATTATTCGGGCAGGAGCATATCGTTTTGTTTAATCCAGCCTTTTTTGCGGAACCATTCCGAAAACAGCAGGTTTAACGCGGCGGGCAGAACAATCGTCAGCAAAACGATTCCGATACAGCCGAGGGCGCCCGAAGTGTACTTGAACGAATCGAACACGCCTACCAGTCCGCTGGTGCCCATACCGCCGCCGCTGGCGCCGCATTTTACTTTGAAAACGCAGGTGGAAAGAGGACCGAGAATCGCCGAGGAAAGAATCATCGGCAGCATGATTACGGGCTTCTTCATGATGTTGGGGATTTGCAGCATGCTGGTGCCCAAGCCCTGCGCGATAAGTCCGCTCCATTTGTTTTCGCGGAAGGAAGCCACGGCAAAGCCCACCATGTGGCACGCGCAGCCCACCGTTGCCGCGCCGCCCGCAAGCAGCATTGCGTTGTACTGCGCTTCGGTAACGCCCGCCGCGCCGCTTGCATAGCCCGTTAAAATGGGGCTGGCAACCGAAATCCAGATGGCGGCGGACGACGTGGGCATCGTGAGCACGACGCCCATGACGACGGCGATGACGACGCCCATGACGAACGGCGTGGCGTCCGTAGCGAACGCGATGAAATCGCCGAGCCAGCCGATAAGTTTAATGAAAGGATACGCCGCGAAAATTCCCGCAAACGATAAAAACAGCGCGCCGAGGGGGATTAAAATAATGTCGAGCTTCGTTTTGCCCGCGTACAGCGATACGATTTCGATGACGAGCATCGTGGCGACGTATGCGCCGATGGGGTTGCCGGGCGCGCCGAGCGTGATTGCCGAAAACGGCGCCGCGGCGGACGGGAAAAACTTTTCCGCAAACGCGCCTACCATGCCGGCGACGGCGGCGGAGAAGATTAAAAGTTTCGGCTTTTTCAGCGCGTGCGCGATGCCTACGCCGATGCCGGCGCCCATCATGGTTTTTGCGATGTTCGAAATGCCCGTCAACGTTCTTCCGAAATAATTATCGGGGAACCAGCCTGCAATCATGGCGAGAATGGTGCCCGCGATGAGCGTTACGAACAAGCCTTGCGCCATGCCCGAAAACGCCGTGATGAAATAGCGCTTCGGCAAAGCTTTGAAATAGGCTTTGATTTTTTCTTTCGTCGTCGGTTTCTGCGCCGCGTCGGGTGTTCCGTCGGGCGTTTCCTGCCGTGTTTCGGGGGCGAGCTTTTCGGGTTCTGCCATTTTCGTATACCTTCCGTAAAAAATTTCGGTAATATAGTAGCACTTTTTTTGGAAATAAGCAAGCGAAACGGGGCGGACGGAAGAAAAAACAGCAGAAAACGGAGAGAAAAAAAACGCGCGGAAAACGGAGAAAAGCGCCTGCCGACCGCTTGACGAAACGCTTGCGGATATGGTACAATATACATATATTTTTACGCGTTACGAAGGAGAACGGGACTATGAGCAAGGCAGACGAGATATTTATTGCGAATATGACGGATATTATGGAAAACGGCGTGTGGGATACGAACCTGAACGTGCGCCCGCACTGGGAGGACGGTACGCCCGCGCACACCGTGAAGAAATTCGGCGTGGTGAACCGTTATAACCTGCAGGAAGAATTTCCGATTCTGACGATTCGCCGCACGGCGTTTAAATCGTGCGTGGACGAGCTCTTATGGATCTGGCAGAAAAAAAGCAACAACGTGCACGATCTTCATTCGCATATCTGGGACAGCTGGGCGGACGAAAACGGTTCGATTGGCAAGGCGTACGGGTATCAGCTGGCGAAAAAGTCCGTTTACAAAGAGGGCGAATTCGATCAGGTGGACAGGGTGCTGTTCGATTTGAAAAACAATCCCGCTTCGCGGCGCATCATGACGAATATTTATAACTTCGAAGATCTGCACGAGATGAATCTGTATCCGTGCGCATACAGCATGACTTTTAATGTGACACAGAAGCCGGGCGATGACAAGTTGACGCNNATTCAACGTTTCGGGCGATACGCTGAACGGGATTCTGAATCAGCGTTCGAACGATATGCTTACGGCGAATAACTGGAACGTAACGCAGTACGCGGTGCTGCTTATCATGCTGGCGCAGGTATCGGGGCTGAAAGCGGGCGAACTTGTGCACGTGATTGCCGACGCGCATATTTACGACAGACATATTCCGCTGGTGAAAGAAGTGCTGGAAAAACCGCAGCACGCCGCTCCGAAACTGATTGTAGACCCCGACGTGAAGAATTTTTACGATTTCACGGCGGACAGCTTCGCGCTGGAAAATTACGAGGCGGAAAAACTGGATAAAAAGATTCCCGTGGCGATTTGAAAAACGAAAGAAAAAAAGAGGAGCAAAAAAATGATTCGGGCGATATTGCACGCAGATAAAAACTGGGGCATCGGCAAGAAAAACACTCTGATGTTTTCGTTGCCGAAAGATATGAAATTTTTCCGCGAAACCACGTCGAGACACACGGTGGTGCTCGGCGAAAACACGCTGAAATCGTTTCCGGGCGGGAAACCGTTGAAAAACAGAAAGCATATCGTGTTGTCGCCGGACGCGGTGCGGGACGATTGCGAAATCGTCAGAAATCTGGACGAGGCGAAAGCGGCGATGAAACGCGCGGAAGAAAACGGCGAGGACGTGTACGTGATCGGCGGGGCTTCCGTATATAAACAGCTTCTGCCGTACTGCGACGAGGTGTACGTAACGAAAGCGGACGCGGACGGCGGGGCGGATACGTTCTTTCCGAACCTGGACGTCGTTGACGGCGAAAAGAATTTCACGTGCGTGAAACGGAGCGAGCCCGAAGAGGACAACGGGATTACGATTACGTTCTGCACGTACAAAAACAACGCTCCGTTGCCGCTGTAAGGCGCCCGGCGGAGTTTTTTGCCGCTTTGGCGGGGAAAAATAAAGAAAAAAGTAAAAAAATCTTTGCAATGCGGTGAAAAATCGTTGCCAAAGAGCCGAAAAAGGTATAAAATATTCTGCGTATATAATTTAAAGACTTGGAGAGAAATACAGTGATCAGAGAAGATTTAAGAAACGTTGCGATTATCGCGCACGTAGACCACGGCAAAACGACGCTTGTAAACCAGATGTTGCAGCAGGGCGGTATGTTCCGCGAAAATCAGCAGGTACAGGACCGAGTGATGGATTCCAACGCGCTGGAGCGCGAACGCGGAATCACGATTCTTGCGAAAAACACTTCCGCGCACTATAAGGGCGTGAAAATCAATATTGTGGATACGCCGGGACACGCGGATTTTTCGGGCGAAGTGGAGCGCGTTTTAAAGATGGTGAACGGCGCGCTGATTCTGGTGGATGCGGCGGAGGGACCTTTGCCGCAGACGCGTTTCGTAATGCAGAAGGCGCTGGAACTGGGGCTGAAACTGATTATCGTAATCAATAAAGTGGACCGCCCCGACGCGCGTATTTCCGAAGTGGTGGACGAAGTGCTGGAACTGATGATGGACCTTGACGCCACGGACGAACAGCTGGAAAGCCCGATTGTGTACTGCTGCGGCAGAACGGGAACCTCTTCTCTGACGCCCGACCATCAGGAGCCGAATTTAAATCCGCTGTTCGATACCATTTTATCGCACATTCCGCCGATGGATATGGATGTGGAAGGACCTACGCAGCTGCTTGTTTCGTGCATCGATTACAACGAATTCGTGGGGCGCATCGGCATCGGCAGAATCGAACGGGGCGTGGCGCGTACGAACGAGCCCGTTTCCGTGTGCAATTACAACGATAAAAAAGTGCGCACGAATCAGAAAATCGTAACTCTTTATCAGATCGAAGGGCTCGACCGCGTGCCCGTGGAATCGGCGAAAGCGGGCGACATAGTGGTATTTTCCGGAATCGACGGGCTGAATATCGGCGATACCGTTTGCCAGCCGAACGCCGTGGAACCCGTGCAGTTCGTGAAAATCGAGGACCCGACGGTGGAAATGACGTTCTCCGTGAACGACAGTCCGTTTGCCGGCAAAGAAGGGAAATTCGTAACCACCCGTCAGTTGCGCGAAAGATTGTATAAAGAACTGTTGCGCGACGTTTCGTTGCGCGTAAACGATACGGACAGCGCGGATTCGTTCCGCGTGTGCGGCAGAGGCGAAATGCATCTTTCCATTCTGATAGAAACGATGCGCCGCGAAGGGTACGAATTTCAGGTTTCCACGCCGCGCGTATTGTATAAGGAAATCGACGGCGTGCGCCACGAACCGATTGAACGACTGGTGGTGGACGTGCCCGAAGATATGACGGGACCCGTGTTTTCGGCGATGGGCAACAGAAAAGGTACGCTTCTGCATATGAACGCCATGGGCAGCCGTATGCGGCTGGAATTCGCCGTGCCTTCGCGCGGACTCTTCGGCTATAAGAGCGAATTTTTAACCGATACCAAAGGGCAGGGCATCATGAACTCCATTTTCTACGGATACGAGCCGTACAAGGGAGATATGCAGCGCCGGAATACCGGTTCGCTGGTGGCGTTTGAAACGGGCGAAGCGGTTACTTACGGGCTGTTCAACGCGCAGGGCAGAGGCACGCTGTTTATTACGCCGGGCACGCCCGTGTACGAAGGCATGGTGATCGGCTATACCAACCTTGCCGACGATATCAACGTGAACGTGTGCAAAACCAAGCACCTGACGAATACGCGTTCGTCGAACAGCGACGACGCGCTGACGCTGATTCCCGTGAGCAAAATGAGCCTTGAAGAGTGCCTTGAATTCATCAACGACGACGAACTTCTGGAAGTAACTCCGAAATCGCTGCGTATCCGCAAGAGAATTTTGGACAGCGAACTGAGAGCGAAGGCGAGATTCAAAGAGAAAAACATGAAATAAATTTCGCGTTAATGCAGCCTTCCCCGAAAAGGGGAAGGCGTTTGTTTACGGAGGAAAAACATGGGCTTGAAACAGGATTATCCGGACAGGGAAACGGCGCGGCGGCTTTTAAGCGAAGCCGCGGAGATCAATCCCGGAAAATGGGAAAAACACAGCGAAATTGCGGCGGCTTGCGCGGAAAGAATCGCGGCGGCATGCGGCATGGACGCCGAAAAAGCGTATGTGCTGGGGCTGCTGCACGATATCGGCAGAAAGTTTCTCGTGCGGGACCTCGGACATATTTATTACGGATATCGATATATGTTATCGCTCGGCTATCCGGACGTGGCGCGCGTGTGCCTTACGCATTCGTTTCCCAACCGTTCGCTTGAATTTTATATCGGAAAAATCGATATTCCCGCGGCGGAGGCGGAGGAGACAAAAGCCGCGCTTGCGGCGGCGGAGTACGACGATTACGACAGGCTGATTCAGCTTTGCGACGCGCTTGCGGGCAGCGAGGGCGTTATGGATATAGAAGAACGCATGGCGGACGTGAAGCGGCGTTACGGAAATTATCCGTCGGCGCAACGGAATAAAAATCTGGAACTGAAAGCGTATTTCGAAAAAAAGTGCGGCTGCGAAGAGACGGGAATTTACAAGTTGCTTGAAAATATCCGATTTTCTTCATAAGGCGCGTTTTTCCCGCATACGATAAGGTATGCAGGAAACAAATCATTCGATTCAGATAGACAACAGAAAAAGCATCACGGCGACGGGCATAGAGGCGGTGAAAAGTTTTTCTCCGTCGAAAATAGAACTGAGCCTTTCGGGCACGAAAACCACGCTGACGTTTTTCGGAAACGATTTTAAGATTACCGGTTTTTCGAAAGAGAGCGGCACGTTCCGCGCCGGCGGCGTAACCGATTCGTTCCGTTACGGCGGTTCGCTCCGTTCGAAGCTGTTCCGCTGACGGCGGAGGAAAGCGTTATGGATTCGGCGGCGCAGTTGCCCGCGTTTCTGTGCCTTGCGGCGGCGGGCGCGGCGGCGGGATTAATTTACGATGTTTTGTCGCCGCTGCGGTTTTCGAAAATTTCCGCGTTTGTTGCGGACGTGCTTTTCTTTCTTCTGGCGGCGGTTTTGTATGTGCTGATCGCCACGTTCTGTCGTCTGCCCGATTTTCGGTTGTACGCATATTTCGCGATGACGGCGGGATTTATAATATATTTGAAAAGTATGCGTTCAGCGGTTGCATTTTTCGGAAAAATGTGCTATAATACATGTGTAAAGGCACAAAAAAGGCTGTTTGAGCCTCTTTTTCGTGCTGCAGCCGCGAAATTTTCACAAAAAAAACAAAAAAGAAAATCGGCGCGGAGAAAAAAATCCGAAGAAAAATCAAAACGCACGCGCGGAAAAAACATTCGTGCGGCAAGGAAAAAGGTTGGCTTATGACGCAGGAAAAGATGAAAAGAACGGTGATCGCATCGGTTGTTGCCGCAACGCTGCTTGTTGTGGTGCTGATTGCCGTGCTTATTTATCAGGTGGTATCGATTTCCGTGCATAACAAGCGTATCGCGAAAGCGGAAGAAGAAATCGCGCGCTTGCAGGAGACGATCGACCGCCAGGAAAACGACTTGGATTATTATCTTTCTCTGATAGGGAAAGAGCATTTGCTTTACGCCAACGGGTACAAAAAGGGAAGTTGATTTTACGGTATCCGGGGCACGGCGGCAGGAAAAATCCGTTGCCGCGGGGAGAGGAAAACAGATGAATAACGAAATATTCCGCGGAAAAAGCGCGGTGATCGACGTGGGTTCAAATTCCGTTCGCCTGATGTTTACGGCGGGCGGAAAAGTTTTATATAAAACGCTTGAAACAACGCGCCTCGGCGAGGGGCTGGCGTTTTCGCCGCGGCTGAAAGACGAGGCGATGCGCCGCACGGCGGAGGCGATTTCCGCGTTCGTCGCAAGAGCGAAAGCCGAGGGCGCGGAACAGATTTTCGCCTATGCCACGGCGGCGGTACGCGAAGCGGAAAACCGCGGGGAGTTTCTGGAACTCGTGAAAAATTCGTGCGGGGTTCTGCCCGACGTGATCGACGGGGAAACGGAAGCGGCGCTGGGGATGGACGGAGCTCTGAAAGGGGCGGACGGAGCCACGATAGACGTCGGCGGAGCAAGTACGGAAATCGCGGTGCGCGTCGGCGGAAAAACGGCGTATAAAAAAAGCGTTCCCGTAGGCGTGGTTCGTATCAGGGATTTGTGCGGACGGGACGTGGCGGAGATAAAAAAACTGTGTGAAAAATACGTAAGCGGTTTCAATGGCGCGAAAACGGTTATAAATCAAGCGGGGGGCAGGACGGTTGCCATCGGCGGCACCGCCACCGCGCTGGGCGCGAGAAAAGCGGGGCTGAAATCGTACGACGGGCAGAAAGTTACGGGCGTTGTTCTTGAACAAAGCGATTTGCGGAATTACGCGAAAGCATTTTTAACGTTGCCCGTGAGAGAAATCGCAAAGCTGCCCTGCATGCCGGAAAAGCGTGCGGACGTCATCGGCGGGGGCGCGGCATGGCTGTATATGATTACGGAATCGCTCGGTTTGCCGGAAATTACCGTAAGCGACGAGGACAATCTGGAAGGGTACGCGCGGCTGAAAGGAATTTTATAATTTCTTTGCCGTAAGGCGGCGCGGAAAGAAAAATAAGAGATAAGGAGAAAGACGGTGAAGCGGGTTTTAGTGAACGTATATGCGATAACGCTTGCGCTTTTGTGCGCGGCGGGGTTTGCCGTCGCGGCATTTTTTGCGTATACGGGGTTCGGTTCGTCCGGGCTTTGGTGCTGCCTTGCGGGCGGCGTGCTTTCTCTGTTTTTCGCTCCGTTTTATCACGAGGCGGGGCATATTGTTTTTGCGCGCTCCAAAGGCTTTTTTGTAGTATCCTGGAAAATCTGTTTTCTGAAATACGATGATGCGGACGGCAGGAAGAAAATTTCGTTCTGTTCTCCGTTTGCCGCGGAACAGACGCAGGCGGTGCCGGAACAGGCGTTTGCGGATATGAAAAAGCGCGCGGCGGCGTATGCGGCGGGCGGATTGTTGTTCGGCGGGGCGTTTTTGCTTACGATAATCGTAGTGGCGGCGGTGTTCAGAGCATACGCCGGGGCGTACGTCCTGTTCGGCGCGTTGCCGTATGCGGCGTATCTGTTTTTGCTGAATTTACCGCCGTTTGAATATGCGGGCGGAAAAACGGATATGCGCGTTTTATGCGATATTCTGAAGGACAAGCCGTACGGCGTCAGACTGATTGCGGCGATGAACGCGCAGGGCGAACTGGCAAGCGGCAAACCGTATTCCGCAATCGATAAAAAATATCTTGAAAATCTGCCCGTGATCGCCGAGGACGAGCCGCTGTTTGCCATGAACGAATTTTATGCGTACTATGCGGCGGCGGAACGGCGGGATTACGAAACGGCGGCGAAACATATCAATCGCATCGCGTTGTTATCTCCGTATCTGACGGGCGAAGAACAGCGCGCGGCGCTTTGCGAACTGACTTATTTAAACGCGCTGTTAAGCGACGAAACGCAGGCGGAAAAATGCTTTGCGGCGCTTTCGGACGGCGCAGAAAACGCGGGGAAAAGCGGAAAATCCGGGGAGTCGCGCTCAACGTGTGCGGAAAACCGTGCAGCCGCGGCATATTATGTAATGCGGGACGATTTGCCTGCGGCGGAAAAGGCGTTGTCGGCTGCCGGAAAGTGTGCGGAAAAAGAAAGATTCAAAGGCGCGGCGGCAAGCGAAAGATTGCTTGCGGAGCCGTTGAAAGAGCGGCTTGAAGAGTTGAAAGCATAAACGCCCGCAAAGAAAAATCTGAATGAAAGGGGAACTATCGTGGAAGTTACGGAAAATCAGCAGTTGTTTTTGGCGGGAAGCGGCAAAAAGAATCAGCCGACGGAAGAATTTTTAAAGGAATACGCGCGCGTAAAGCCGCTGTATTCGGGCGCGCTGAAAACGGCGTGTTCCCGCTTCGAAATTCTGGACGACGAATTTTCGATGACGCACGGGCACGATCCGATTCACCATATCGAAAGCCGCCTGAAAACGGCGGAAAGCTGCTATGAAAAACTGAAGCGGCGGGGGTATAAACAGGCGCCGGAAAATCTGAGACAGCTGACGGACATTGCGGGCGTGCGCGTGGTGTGCGGATACATCGAGGATATTTATAAAATCGCGCGGGTGTTTCTCAATCAGCACGACGTACGGTTACTGCGGCAGAAGGATTATATCAAAAATCCGAAGCCGAACGGATACAGAAGTCTGCATCTGATTGTGGAAGTGCCGGTGGCGCTTTCGTTTGTGGCGACTTCGGTGCCCGTGGAAATACAGCTGAGAACGATTTCGATGAACATGTGGGCGAGCCTCGAACACGAAGTTTCGTACAAAGCGGGGGCGGAGCTGAAAAAATCGGCGTTTACCGAGCTGAAAGCGTGCGCGGACGATTTGTTCGGCGTGGAAGAGCGGATGCAGAAAATCTGCGGAGATATACGCGCGCTGAACGCGCCGCAACAAGAGAAAAACGTGGAAGAAAATTCCGTAAAATAAGCGGAAAAGAAACGGATAAGATACGGAAGATGAATTACGAAGCGCAACGGGAAGAGAGAAATCGGAAAAGGAAAAAACGCAGAAAAATCGAAGCATGCGTCGGTGCGGTTGTTTTGTGCGGGCTGACGGTGTTCTCGTTTTTCGTGCCGCCCGCAACCTGGAAATATTATGTGAAGAAGCCGAAAATTGCAAAGCTTGCCGCAGGGGATTGCCGCGTGCATTTTCTTTCCGTGGGGCAGGGCGATTGTTCGGTGATCGAACTTCCCGACGGAAAAACGATGGTGATAGACGGCGGCGACGGCGCAAACGGGCATACGGCGTATATTCTGCGCTATTTAAACGCTCTGGGCGTTAAAAAGCCCGATTATCTGGTTGCCACGCATACGGACGGCGACCATACGGGCGGACTGGCGGAAATGGTTTCCGTGAAAGGCGCGGGCGAAATTTTTATGCCTTACGTAACGTACGACGGCGGAGCGGCGTTCGACGAATTTCTGCTTGCGGCGAAAAAGGAAGAAATCAAGACGACGTTTTCGCGCCGCGGCATTTCGCTTTCCTCGCACGATTCCGGATTGCCGTACGATTTGTGCTTTATTTCTCCTTTAAGCAAAGATACGCCTGGAAACGAATATGCGGAAGCCAACGGAAACAGCGCCGACGACGGCGCCGTAAACGATACTTCGGCGGTGATTTATCTGGATTATTTCGGCTCTACCGTGCTGTTTTGCGGCGATATTACGGCGGAAAAGGAGCGGGCGATTCTGCGCGAGGCGGAAGCGGGGCTGATTGCGTGCGACGGAAAAGAAATTACGCTTGGCGGCGTGGAAATTTTAAAGGCGGCGCATCACGGTTCGGCGGGCTCTTCGTGCGAGGAATTTATCCGTGCGCTTTCGGTGCGGGACGCCGTGATTTCGGTGGGGAAAAACAATGCGTATTCGCATCCGTCTACGGAAGTACTCAGCCGTTTCGAACGGAACGGCGTAAACGTACACAGAACGGATTACGACGGCACCGTTACAATAACGCTGAAGCCCGACGGAACGTATACCGTAGAAAATATGCCGGCGGCATAAGGCGCAAAGAAACATTTATCCGAACGCCGGGAGCAACGGCAAAAAGGAAGAACGATGACGGAAATAAAAGAAATAACCGCATGCAACAAAGCGGACGCAAATATCGCGAACGAGCCGTTCGAATTATCCGGAAAAGTGAACGTACGTTACGAAAACGGGCGGTGGGAGTATTCCGTGGTGCGTTTTGCGCCCGAAAACGTGAAAACAATGAAGTTTCCCGACGAGAATTACGATACGGAAGCAATGGAGAACAGCGTTTTTCTCGGCGCGTACAACGGGGAAAAGTGCATAGGGCTGGCGGTGTTACAGCCGGGATTTTTCCGGTATATGTATCTGCTCGATCTGAAAGTGAGTTCGGCTTGCCGCGGGGCGGGCGTTGGAAGCAAGCTGATCGAAAAGGCGAAAGAAGAGGCGAAAAAACGAGGTTACGCCGGCATATATACGCAGTGTCAGGATAACAATCCCGGAGCGTTTTTATTTTATATGAAGAACGGATTTTATATCGGCGGGCTGGATACGAACGTATACCGGCATACGCCGCAGGAGGAAAAATCGGACATTCTTCTGTACGCGGAGGCGGAGGAAACGGCGGCGGGACTTTGCCCGGAAACGCGGCGAAAAATTTGATTTTCGCAGCAAAATCGCTTGACGGAACAGAAGAAAGATGTTAGAATAAAAAAGCTCATCGGAGGGCGGGTTGTTCAAAAGAAACGACTGCCGGACAAGGTGCGGACTGAAACGTCCGATCCCTGTCCGGTTTATTTTTTTGTAAGGAGAAATACGGTGGATTTATTGAAAGGAAAAATCAGAACGATTTATTTCAGGTATCTTGCGGCGGCGTTCGGCAGCGCGATGATCAGCTGTATTTACGGCATTGTGGATATGGCGGTGGTGGGGAAATATCAGGGACCTTCCGGTACGGCGGCGCTTGCCGTGGTGGCGCCCGTATGGAACATCGTGTACAGCCTCGGTTTGTTTATGGGCATCGGCGGCAGCGTGATTTTCAGCACGCTTCGCGGGCGGGGCGGAGACGAAAAAACGGGAAAGGAATATTTAACCGTCGCCGTAACGGGCGGCACGGCTTGGGCGCTTGTCTCCTGGCTGATGTTGCTGTTTTTCGAACGTCCGGTATTAACGTTTTTCGGCGCAACCGACGAAGTTCTTTTAACTCTGGCGCACGAATATCTGAACCCCATCCGATTTGTGCTGCCTGTATTTTTGTTCAATCAGCTGCTGGCGGCGTTTCTCAGAAACGATAACGACCCCGCGCTGGCTACGGCGGGCGTGCTTGCCGGCGGCGTTTTCAATGTGCTCGGCGATTTGTTTTTTACGTTCGGGCTGGATATGGGGATTACCGGCGCGGGACTGGCGACGGCAATCGGTGCCGTAATATCGTTCGGCGTGCTTTGCATACATTTTTTCAAAAGAAAAAACACGCTGTCATTCGTAAAGCCGCAAGCGTTTTCCCGAAAACTGAAAGAAATCGCGTCGGCGGGATTTTCCGCATTTTTCACCGACGCTGCCATGGGGATTATGACGGTGCTTTTCAACAGACAGATTATGAAGTACCTCGGCGCAGACGAGCTTGCCGTGTATGGTCCGATTATCAATATCAGCACGTTCGTGCAATGCTGCGCGTACAGCGCGGGACAGGCGGCGCAGCCCGTGATTTCAACGAATTACGGCGCGCAAAACGGCGGAAGAATCCGCGAAACGCTGAAATATTCTCTGTATACCGTCGCCGTGTTTGCCGCTTTCTGGACGGCGCTGAGTTGCGCGTTCCCGAATTTGTATATCCGCGTGTTTATGAGTCCGACGGAAGAGATTTTAAAAATAGCGCCCGCGATTATCCGGACGTATTCCGTTTCGTTTCTGCTGTTGCCGCTGAATATTTTTTCGACGTATTATTTTCAGTCGATTATGCAGCCGCGTTCGGCGATGGTTGTTTCGGTTGCCCGCGGGTTGGCGGTAAGCGGGGCGCTGATACTGCTGCTGCCGCTGTTGCGCCCGTTTGCCGTGTGGTTTGCGATGCCGGTTACGGAGGCGGTTACGGCGGTTTATGCGGTGATTTTCATGCGGAAATATACCCGGAAACTGCCGGATAAAACGGCGGGAACCGATTTCGGGGACAACGCCGTAAAAACATTGAAATAAGCTTGTAAAAACAATTCCGTCGTGTTATAATATCCGTATGAATATTTATGAGGTAAAAGAGAGAAACGCCGCATTGTGCGGGGCTTTGCTGAACATCTGGGAGAGTTCCGTACGGGCAACGCATGCTTTTTTGAGCGGCGACGAGGTGGAAAAAATAAAAGAATACGTTCCGCAGGCGCTGCTTTGCGTGCGGCACCTGATCGTTGCGGAAAACGGAGGCGTTCCCGCGGCGTTTCTGGGGGTGGAAAACGGAAAAATCGAAATGCTTTTCGTTGCCGCAAAGCGGCGCGGGCAGGGGATAGGAAAAGCGCTTACGGAATATGCCGTGAAAGAATTTTCCGCCGATAGAGTAACGGTAAACGAACAGAACCCGCAAGCCGTGGGATTTTATGCGCGTATGGGGTTTGAAATCTACGATAAATCCGATACGGACGAACAGGGAAATCCGTATCCGCTGCTTTATATGAAACTGAAAAAATAACGTTTTTACCGATTTGCCGTCTTTGCGGAAAGATTCCGCAGGGGCGGCTTTTTTTGTATACGGTGCGTCGTTATATCGGTTAGCTTTTGCTAACCGTTTATAAAATTCCGAAACAAGAATATTTTTGAGAAAAATAACCGCGAAAACAAAATTTTCCGCGGCTTTTTTCCGTTATTTTTGTTGACAGTTGCTTTTTGATAGGATATAATAAATATATCCTTTTTTATATATGTATATATAGAAAAACATATATTGATGGTGGGTTATATCTCCGCAGAGGAAAAAACGGAGAAAAAGCCCGTAGCGCAGTTATGATTGTTTCCGCGGTTTGCTATCGCGGGGCTATGATAAAAACATATTATAATTACTTATGTAAGGAGGCAAAAAATGGCTCATTTAAGCGAAGCGGCTGCCGCGAAGATCAATGAAATCTGCGACAGATACGCCGATGAGAGAACGCCGCTTATGATGATTTTAAGCGACGTTCAGAAAGAATACGGGTATATTCCCCTGGAGGTGCAGGAACTGGTTTCCGAACGTACGGGAATTTCCGTGGCGGAAATTTACGGCGTGGTAACGTTTTATTCGTTCTTCTCGCTGAATCCGAAAGGGAAATACGTCATCGGCTGCTGCCTCGGTACCGCGTGCTACGTGAAAGGGGCGCAGCAGGTAATCGATAAATTCTCGGAAATTCTGGGCATCAAACCCGGCGAAACCACGAAAGACGGGCTGTTTACGCTGGACGCCCTGCGCTGCATCGGCGCGTGCGGCATCGCGCCCGCCGTTTCCATCAACGGAAAGGTGTACCCGAAGCTTTCGGTGAATTCCGTTCCCGCCATTATCGAAGAATATAAAAACGCGGAGGCGAACGTATGATTAAGAATTTCGAAGAACTGAACGCTACAAGCGAAAACTGTTCGGCGTGCCTGAACGCCAAATTTTCGGGTTCGGACGGCAAGCGCCACGTGGTGCTTTGCGGCGGTACGGGCTGCCTTTCCTCGCATTCGCACGAAATCAAGGAAGAGTTTGAAAAGCAGA